>JBJHDG010000216.1:0-4978 GCA_050486425.1 Pseudomonadales bacterium
GTAAATACCGTTGGTGCCTTCCAGATGACCCGGGCCGTGGTGCCGCACATGCGACAGGGTGGACGTGGCGCCATCGTCAACGTGGCGTCCATTGCCGCCATCACCGGGGTGGGCAGCTCTGTGGCCTATGCAGCCTCCAAGGGCGCCCTGGTGACCATGACCTTGTCACTGGCCCGGGTGCTGGGACCGGAGATCCGGGTGAATGCGGTTTGCCCGGGATTCATTGAGGGCGACTGGTTGCGTCAGGGTATGGGCGACGAGGCTTACGCGCGCACCCGGGATGCCATGCGCCGCGCGGCGCCCCTGCAGTTGACCTGCACTCCGGACAGCGTGGCGGAAGCCATTCTGTACTTTGTCACCGGCGCGGATGTGATAACCGGCGAAACCCTGATCCTGGATGGTGGTGCCCATCTTTCTGGCGCGCCTTTGGGAAGGCGCTGATAGGGCGGGCCAGCGGCGTTGTCAGGTGGGTCGTTCCGCCAGTAGGCGCTCCCGGGGTAGGTGGCGCACATCCTTGCCTTTCACCAGGTAGATCACGTACTCGGCAATGTTTTTGGCGTGATCGCCGATGCGCTCCATGGCTCTTACGGCCCAGAGTAAATGCAGATGCTGCTCCACCTTGGTGGGCTGATCCCGCATGGCATCTGCCAGCTGACGCAGGATGGCGGCATAGGCGGCGTCCACCGCGTCATCGGCGGTGACAATGTCCAGGGCTGCTGCCACATTGAGCCTGGCCATGGCATCCAGGGCGCCAGCTACCATCTGGGTGACCAGCGTCGCCAAGTGGCGGGTGTCTGCATATTGATCGGCCGGCTGCGGCAAGTTGGCCACTTGTACGGCCATCTTGGCGATACGGCTGGCTTCGTCACCAATGCGCTCCAGGTCGGTACTGGCTTTCATGATGCTGATCAGCAGGCGCAAATCACTGGCGGCGGGTTGGCGCCGGGCAATGATATGGGTGCACTGGTTGTCTATGCTGAGCTCAGCGCGATTAACGCTGTCATCGGCACTCAATACCTGTTCTGCCAAAGCCAGGTCATGGTGAAACAAGGCCTGGCTGGCGAGTCGCAACTGCTGCTCCACCATGCCGCCCATCTCCATGAACAGCCGGTTGACGGCTTCAAGCTCGGTATCAAATTGCTCGGAAATGTGTTTGCCCAATGCGGCGGCTCCAGGAGATTGACGAAAAACTTGTTCCAGCGAAACCGGGACCAGCGACAGCAAGAAACACAGCCTCAGCCGTACTTGCCGGTAATATAGGCTTCGGTTTGGGTCTGCGACGGGTTGGTGAAAATCCTGTCGGTAGTATCGAACTCTACTAGGTTGCCCATATACAAAAAAGCGGTGTAATCAGACACGCGCGCTGCCTGTTGCATATTGTGGGTAACCACGAGAATGCTGTAGTCATCCCGCAGCTGGCGCATGAGTTCCTCGATCTTCAGGGTGGAAATGGGATCCAGGGCTGATGCTGGTTCGTCCAGTAACAGTACTTCAGGTTTTACTGCGATTGCGCGCGCAATCACCAGTCGCTGCTGCTGCCCACCGGACAAACCAAAGGCGCTGTCATGCAGTCGGTTATTGACTTCTTCCCACAAGGCAGCGCTGCGCAGCGCCCATTCCACCCGATCGTCCAGTTCACCCTTGGGCATCTTGCCTTGTAGCCTTAAGCCATAGGCGACATTGTCATAAATACTTTTGGGGAACGGATTGGGTTTTTGGAACACCATGCCCACCCGGCGTCGCAACTGACTGGTATCCAGGCGGGGGTCATGGATGTTGTCCCCGTGCAACAGGATCTCACCTTCGATCCGCACCCCGTCGATCATGTCGTTCAGGCGATTGAAACAGCGCAGCAGGGTGGATTTGCCGCAGCCGGAAGGACCGATGAATGCAGTGACCCGGTGCCGGGGAATGTCCAGTGAGATATCCGCAAGCGCCTGTTTGGCGCCGTAGTACAGGCTGAGCTGGCGCACGCTGATGCAGGCAGATTGGTCGGTTGGATTCATTGCCAGGGTCTGTGCCGGGGTCGCGGATGGCAACGCGGGGCCAGGGTAGGGCGGCCCGCTGCGTTGCGGTTCGTGCTGAGCAGTGTAACAGAGCTGGACGCCATTCATTCGGGCGTCACCGGCTGGCGGTCTGTTCTGGGTGAGCCCAAGGGCTGTGCCCTGCTCTGAGGAAATACCACATAGAACAGGCTGCCCCGACCCAGCTTGCTATCAATGCCGAGCTGGCTGTCATGACGCCGCAGGACATGCTTGACGATGGCCAGACCCAGACCGGTGCCACCCTTGATCCTGGCGCCGGCCAGGTCTACCCGGTAAAAGCGCTCAGTAAGCCGATGCAGGTGCTCTGGCGCTATACCCAGGCCCTGGTCCTGCACTTCGAACCTGGGCCCGGCCGGGGTTGCCAGCCAACGCACCCGAATCTCACCGCCCGCCGGGCTGTAACGCACCGCATTGTTGATGAGATTGGCAAAGGCACTGTGCAGCTCCTGCTCCATACCCAGCAGACCCAGGCTGGGGTCTGCGTCCAGCTGAATCTGATGCCGGCCGTCACTGAGCTGGCGCGCGTCCTGTACCAGTTCCTGGAGCAGGCGTGGGACCGCCACAGGTACCAGATCGCCCTGGCCGGGCAGCGGGCTGGATTCCAGTCGGGTGAGTAGCAGCAGGTCATCCACCAGAGCCTTCATGCGCCTTGTGGGTGAGCCCAGGCGCTGTACCAGAGTTTGCGTAGTCTGGGCATCCAGCTGCTGATCTTCCAAGGCCTCCAGGTATCCCATGATCACTGTCAACGGGGTACGCAGTTCGTGGGAGACGTTGGCGACAAAATCCTGCCGCATACTGAGTAGGCGGTTGAGCTGGGTAACATCCCGTGCCAGCAGCAACATGCTGCGTCTGTCGATGGCAATACGGCGGATCTCCAGGCGCCGCTCGGCGGCACCCGGCAGTGCCACCTCGATCAGATTCTCGCTGACTTTGCCGTCGATCAGGGCCACCAACTGGGGCAGGCGGATGAGCCCTACCAGATTCTTGCCAATGTCCTGGCGGCTCAAGCCCAGCAACCGGCGGGCTGCCTGGTTCAGGGTTTCGATTTCCCCCTGCCGGTTGATCAGTACGGCGGCATCCGGCACGGCCTGGGTAATCACCCGCAGGCGCTTTTGGCGTTCCAGCAGACCATGGCTGCGCGCCCGGCTGGCACGCAAGGCGCGGAACAGACGCTCGGTGGGGTGCACCCAGTCCAGAGACCTGTTGTCCGGGCGGCGCAGCGGGCGCCGGCTCCAGCGCTCAAAACGGGCGAACTCAACGGCCTGATAGGCAAGCCAGCCCGCAGCCACTGCCAGCAGCAGCCAGGGTGCCGCGCCCAGGTACCAACCCAGTGCCCCGGCCAGCAGCAGGAACCCAAGCAGACTGATGATGGCGCGTAGCGGCAACGGCGCTTACCTGACCGGAGAATAGCGGTAGCCGACACCTCTGACGGTCTGAATCAGCATGTCTTTGCCAAAGGGTTTGAGCACTTTGCGCAGGCGCAGTATGTGGACGTCGATGGTGCGGTCTTCCACATAGACATTGCGTCCCCACACCCGGTCCAGCAGCTGGGTGCGATCAAAGGCCCGGTCTGGATGCCGCAGCAGGAACTCCAGCAGGCGGAATTCGGTGGGGCCAATGTGTACATCCTGGTCGTTGATGCGCAGGCGGTGACCCTGGACATCCAGGGCCAGACCCGCCGATTCCAGCACCCCATCCTCAGGCGTGCCGGCGCGGCGCAGCAGGGCACGAATACGGGCTAGCAGCTCCTTGGGGGAGAAGGGCTTGGTGACATAGTCATCCACGCCGCTGTCGAAACTCTTCAGTTTGTCGCCTTCTTCACCCCGGGCGGTAAGCATGATCAGCGGCAGATCGCTGGTCAGGTTCTCCCGGCGCAAGCGCCGTGCCAGTTCCACGCCACTCATGCCAGGCAACATCCAGTCGATAATCACCAGATCAGGTAAACGCCCGTGCAGCCGCTCCAGGGCATCCTCCGCCGTGGGGGCGGCCTGCACCTGGTAGCCAGCGCGTTCCAGGGTGAAGGTAATGAGCTCGAGAATCTCTGGTTCATCCTCGACGATCAGGATAGTACTGGCGGTCATGAACTCCCACTTGGCCGCAGAGGGCTCGCTGGTGAAGAATGGAACTGGGCGCCGGTTCAGCTGCGGCGGCGCTATCGTTCGACGTTCATTGTTCAGCGTTCATGTGACACTATCGTGACAGCGTCCCGGGGCGGCTGTCATCAAATTTTTATAGTCAGATGAGGGGGTTAGGTGATGGGCATGCAGATTCAATTGCAGGCTGAGGACGGCTTCAAATTTGGTGTCTATCAGGCCACTCCCGAAGGTCCGGCCAAGGGTGCGCTGGTGGTTATCCAGGAGATTTTCGGGGTCAACAGCCATATCCGGTCGGTGGCGGATACCTACGCCGCCCAGGGCTACCTCGCGCTGGCGCCGCAGTTGTTCGATAGGGTGGAGCCCGACCTGGAGCTGGGCTACCAGCCCGAGGACGCTAGGCGGGGGGTAGAGATCGCCCGTGGCAAACTGCGCATGGGTCAGACCCTGCAGGATCTACAGGCGACCCAACAGGCCGCGGCCGCCCACGGCAAGGTAGGGCTGGTGGGCTATTGCTTTGGCGGCATGCTGGCCTGGCGCGGAGCAGCCCAGCTCACAGGTATCAGTGGTGCGGTGGCCTACTACGGCGGTGGCATCGCCGCCCAGCTGGATTTGCAGCCCAAGTGCCCGGTGCTGATGCACTTTGGTGAGCGGGACGCGCATATCCCTTTGACGGATGTTGAGAAGATTCGCCAAGCGCATCCGGCGGTGGAGGTTCATGTCTATGCTGCCGACCATGGTTTCAACTGCGAGCAACGTGCCAGCCATGATCCGGCGGCAGCGTCTCAGGCCTTGGCCAGAAGCCTGGCATATTTCCAGCGCCATTTGCAGGCTTAAGCC
>JBJHDG010000217.1:0-4927 GCA_050486425.1 Pseudomonadales bacterium
TCCTTGCCCTTGGGATCTTCTGGATCCCAGCGTGACAAGCGCACAAAGAACTTGGTCAGCCCCAGTACGCGATACACTTCCTGGTACATTGCCATCACTGCCTTGAACTCGGTCTTGATCTGATCTTCCGTGCAGTAGATGTGTGCATCATTCATGCACATACCACGCACGCGCACCAGGCCACCTACCGCGCCCGAATCTTCCCAGCGATACACTTGGCCATATTCAGCCAAGCGCAGGGGCAAATCCCGGTAGCTGCGCGGACTCGCGGCAAATACCTTGTGATGGTGCGGACAATTCATGGGGCGCAGCACATAGGCCTCTTTGACATCCGCTTCGCCGCCGTCTTCAGTGGCAACCCGCTCCCGCACTTCCATGACCGGATACATGTGTTCCTGGTAGTACGGCAGATGCCCGGTCTGGTGATACAGCCCCACTTTTGCCAGATGTGGCGTGGCCACGCGCTGGTAGCCGGCACGGAATTCCAACTCCTTGGCAAAGGCTTCCAGCTCGTCGCGTACCACCGTGCCATTGGGTAACCAAAGCGGCAGCCCCTTGCCAATGTCGTTGTCGATATGAAAGATGCCCAGCTCCTTGCCAAGTTTTTTGTGATCCCGCTCCAACGCTTGTTGGTAGGCCGTAACGTGCTCATCCAGGGCTTCCTTGCTGGCAAAGGCCCAGACATATATGCGCGTCATCATCACGTTGCGGGAATCACCACGCCAGTAGGCGCCCGCCACACTGCGGATCTTGAAAGCATCCCGGGGTATTTCCTTGGTGGTGTGCACATGCGGCCCTTCACACATATCCAGAAAGGGTCCGTTACGATAGAACGTCAGCTGCTCAATGCCATGCTTGGCAAACAACTCTTCCGCATATTCGCGTTTGTAGGGTTCGCCCATGGCGTCCAGGCGGGCCAGCGCCTCAGCCTTGGGCAGATCTTCACGGTCAAAGCGCTGGCCCTTTTTCAGGATTTTCTTCATGCGCTTTTCCAGCTCAGGAAAGTCTGCCTCGGTGAGGGGGGCCGACAGGATAAAGTCGTAGTACAGACCATCCTTGATGGGCGGGCCAAAACCCAGGGTGCTGCCCGGGCGCATCTCCAATACTGCCTGCGCCAGCACATGGGCCAAACTGTGCCGGATCAGATACAGCGCATCAGTCTGCTGATCACCACTATGCTCCAAACTCTGCGTCGCCATCTGCTGTCTCCTGCCTCACTGCAAAAAATCAATGCGCCCAAAATGAAAAACCCCGCGGGCCTGAGCGCCACACGGGGTTTATCTCACGCAGGCGACCCAGGAGCCGCCCCTGACTGCGTTTTATCGACCTATACGCAACCCGGGGCGATGCTGCCCCTGGTAGTGGCAAGGTGCAGCCCGCCAACTGCGCACCAAACTGGTTTAAGGTCTAGGAAATTCATGGAGGCATGATAATCCGCCAGCAACTGATTGCAAGCGGGTGCCCGGCACTGGATGGTTAGCCCGTTAGATTGGCGTAGTTGATTGGAGCCGTAGCCTGACAAAGGCGCTGAGTTTCAGGGGCTGCCCACAAACGCGGGCAGCCCCTGAAACTCAATGACGGGCGGGTGCCTGGTTGTCGCTCAACGGCCCGCCCGCAGGGACCGCACCAGCACCAGATGGACGGCGTCGGGCCAACAGGGCATTACTACCCCGGTTACGACGCTCCTGAGCGATAAGACGGGATTCGCTCCGGTCTATCATGGCGATTTTCTCCTCGGCAGGTAGAAACTTCAGCTTGCCCATCCTGGACTGAACCATCCCTGAACCAGAAATCTAGCAGCCAGGCCGGACCAGGATGTAAGCAATTAACCCATAGATGCGGGTTTCGCGGTAAAAGTCACACCAGCGGAAAAAAATGATTAGCGGCAGATGAGGGCCGGGAGGCCCCGGGAGGCCCCGAGGGGCCGCCAGGTCCGAACGGACCTGGCGGCAATCGGCGTCAGACTGGCATCAGGCCGCGTCGACCAGATTGTTGAGGACATACTGCAGAATGCCACCGCTCTTGAAGTACTCGATCTCGTTGTCGGTATTCAGGCGGCTGCGCACGCTGATTTCCTCGGTGGCACCACCGGCACGCCGAATCACCAGCACCAGATCCTGCGCTGGCTTGATCTCGGTAACGCCTTGGGGCAGGCGGATATCGATGATTTCCTCACCCGTCAGCTTCAGCGACTGGCGCGTCATGCCATCCTTGAACACCACCGGCAGCACGCCCATGCCAATCAGGTTGGAGCGGTGGATGCGCTCGAAGCTCTCGGCAATTACGGCTTTCACACCCAGCAGACGGGTGCCTTTGGCGGCCCAGTCGCGGCTGGAGCCCGTGCCGTACTCCTTACCGGCAATCACCACCAGGGGCGTACCCTCACCCTGATAGCGCATGGAAGCATCGTAGATGCTGAGCTGCTCACCACTGGGTACATGCTTGGTGTAGCCACCTTCCACCCCTGGCACCATCTCGTTGCGGATGCGGATATTGGCGAAGGTGCCACGCATCATCACTTCGTGGTTGCCACGACGGGAGCCGTAGGAGTTGAAGTCGGCTACGTCCACGCCCTGCTGCTGCAGGTAGTGACCGGCAGGGCTGTCCGGCTGGATTTCACCGGCGGGAGAAATGTGATCGGTGGTCACCGAATCCCCCAGCAGCGCCAGCACCCGCGCACCGGTCACAGCGACCGCCTGGTCCAGGTTGCGACCTACGCTGAAGAAGGGCGGCTGCTTGATATAAGTGGAGCTGTCCCAGCCATAGGTGCTGGCAGCGTCCACGGCAATGGCCTGCCAAGCTGCCGGGCCGGTGAACACATCAGCATACTGATGGGCGAACATATCCGCCGAGACCTGTGCCACCGCATCCGCCACTTCCTGGTTGGAGGGCCAAATGTCCTTCAAATACACCGGATTACCCTTGGCATCCTCACCAATGGGGTCACTGGCCAGATTGATGCGCGAGGTACCGGCAATGGCATAGGCCACCACCAACGGCGGCGAGGCCAGCCAGTTGGCGCGCACCTGCTGATGTACCCGACCTTCAAAGTTGCGGTTCCCCGACAGCACCGAGGAAACCACCAGCTTGCCGTTATCGATGGCCTTGGCAATGGCCGGCGGCAGTGGGCCGGAGTTACCAATACAGGTGGTGCAGCCATAGCCCACCAGGTTGAAGCCCAGGGCATCCAGCGCGCCCTGCAGCCCGGTTTTCTCCAGGTAGTCAGTCACCACCTTGGAACCGGGCGCCAGCGAGGTCTTCACCCAGGGCTTCACTTTCAGACCCAGTGCCAACGCCTTCTTGGCCACCAACCCGGCGCCCAACATTACCGCCGGGTTGGAGGTGTTGGTGCAGGAGGTGATGGCGGCAATCACCACATCGCCATGGCCCAGATCAAAATCCGTGCCTGGTACAGGCACGCGCTGAGACTTGGCGTCGGCCAGGCCGGCCAGATCCAGGGTGTCGTCGATGGCCTTGCGCAGGCCGGTCATGGCCACCCGATCCTGGGGCCGCTTGGGACCGGCCAGGCTGGGTTCCACGCTGGCCAGATCCAACTCCAGGGTGTCCGTGTACACCGCGTCCGGGGTGCTGGCGTCACGCCACATACCCTGAGCCTTGGCATAGGCTTCCACGAGTTCGATCACGGCCTGCTCACGGCCGGACAGGCGCAGGTAGTTAATGGTTTCCTGGTCGATGGGGAAGAAGCCACAGGTAGCGCCATATTCCGGCGCCATGTTGGCGATGGTGGCACGGTCTGCCAAAGGCAAGTGGTCCAGACCTTCGCCAAAGAATTCCACGAATTTGTCTACCACACCCTTCTTACGCAGCATCTCCACCACGCGCAGCACCAGGTCAGTCGCGGTAATGCCTTCCTGCAATTTGCCCGTGAGACGGAAGCCAATGACTTCCGGGATCAGCATGGAGATGGGTTGCCCCAGCATGGCGGCCTCAGCTTCGATACCACCCACGCCCCAGCCCAGCACGCCCAGGCCGTTGATCATGGTGGTGTGGCTGTCGGTACCCACCAGGGTATCCGGGAAGGCCAGGGTGCGGCCGTTCTCCACCTTGGTCCAAACCGCCTTGGCCAGGTACTCCAGATTCACCTGATGACAGATGCCGGTGCCGGGCGGAACCACGCGGAAGTTGTCAAAGGCCTGCTGGCCCCAGCGCAGGAACCGATAGCGTTCGGCGTTGCGCGCCATTTCCAGCGAGACGTTGTCATCAAAGGAACTGGCCGAGCCGAAATGGTCCACCATCACCGAGTGGTCGATAACCAGATCCACCGGTGACAGCGGGTTGATAACACTGGGATCCTTGCCGGCAGCCACTACGGCACTGCGCATGGCGGCCAGATCAGCCACCGCGGGCACGCCGGTGAAGTCCTGCATCAGTACCCGGGCCGGCCGGTAGGCGATTTCTTCAGCAGCGGGCGCTTGCTGTGCCCAGTTTCCCAGGGCCTTGATGTCGGCAGCCTTGACGGTATTGCCATCCTCAAAGCGCAGCAGGTTCTCCAGCAGGATCTTCAGGGACATGGGCAGGCGGCTGACGGCGCCTATGCCAGCAGCCTCGGCATCAGGCAGGCTGAAGTAGTCGTAGGATTGATCGCCTACAGTCAGCGTCTTGCGGGTCTTGAAACTGTCTTGACTCATAACACTTGGTCTCCGTTGACTCGCTGGAGGGAACGGTGGGCGCGCTGGCCAAGCACCTGTCCCTGGGGGCAATGACGTCCTGGCCCCGACCGTACCGGCCGGGCGTACAGGGGATGCAGATCGCAGGGCGCGTATTTTGCACGAAAGCGGGCTGCGGCCCAAGGGAGCAAATTAGCCAGGGCGCAAATATCCCGAGCAGGGATAACGAGCAGGAATAAAAAGCCCGGTGACCCGCCAGCTGGCGGGTCACCGGGCCGGTTAGCTTGTCAGCGCAATGG
>JBJHDG010000218.1:0-4882 GCA_050486425.1 Pseudomonadales bacterium
AGAGTGGGTATGCCCTATGTGGACCAGCGTTGGCTGGGCGGCATGCTCACCAACTACAAAACCATTCGCCAGTCCATCCGCCGCCTGCAGGAGCTGGAAACCCAGTCCCAGGATGGCACCTTCGAAAAGCTCACCAAGAAGGAGGCACTGACCAAGCGCCGCCTGATGGAAAAGCTGGAACGCAGCCTGGGTGGTATCAAGAATATGGGTGGTCTGCCGGATGCCCTGTTCGTGGTGGACGTGATGCACGAGCACATTGCCATCAGCGAAGCCAACAAGCTGGGTATCCCGGTAATCGGTGTGGTGGATTCCAACAGCGATCCCCAGGGCGTGGACTACGTTATTCCTGGCAATGACGATGCCATTCGCGCCATCCGTCTGTATGTCTCGGCAGTGGCTGACGCCATTGCTGAAGGCCAGGCCGATGCGGGCACAGGCGCGGCAGCCGATGAATTCGTCGAGGTATCTGACAGCGAAGCTGCCGAGGCCAGCACCCAGGCGGGCTGAATGCCGGACGGGGTGACGAGCCTGACACAGGCTCACTTGTAGACGCTGGCCGCCGTGGGTGGCCAGCGTCTGCCTGAATCTGCACAGTTGCAGGCGTATCCGCCTGCCAGAATCTGCAAGGAGTTAAGACGATGGCGAATATCACCGCCGCAATGGTGAAAGAGCTGCGGGAGCGCACCGGGCTCGGCATGATGGATTGCAAGAAGGCCCTGGAAGAAGCCAGCGGCGACATGGAAACTGCAATTGATAACCTGCGTAAAAGCAGCGCCCTGAAGGCGGCAAAAAAGGCCGGCCGTACCGCTGCCGATGGCTTGCTGGGTCAGCGTATTGCATCCGATGGCAGCCTGGGCGCCATGGTGGAAATCAATATTGAAACCGACTTCGCCGCCAAGAATGAAAAGTTCATCGCCTTTGTGGACCATGTGCTGGAGCTGGTTTTCAACCGGGGCAATGCCGATTTGGAGGTGCTGCTGGCGGAAGGTCTGGAAGCCGAGCGGGAGCGCATGGTGCAGGAAATCGGCGAGAACATCAGTATCCGCCGCGCGGTGGTGCTCAAGGCCCAGCAGGGCCGCATTCATGGCTATCTGCACTCGGACAAGCGCAAGGGCGCCCTGGTGGAGCTCACCGCTGGTGACGAAGAACTGGGTCGTGACGTGGCCATGCACGTGGTCGCCGCCAATCCGCTGGTGGTGCGTGGGTCTGAAGTGTCCGCCGAGGAGCTGGCGCGGGAGCGGGAAATCTATGTGGCTCAGGCCCGTGAGAGCGGCAAGCCGGACGATATCGTGGAAAAAATGGTGGAAGGCCGGGTGCGTAAGTACCTGGCAGACATCAGCCTGTTGGATCAGCCCTTTGTGAAGAATCCCGACCAGAAAGTGGGACAACTGCTCAAGGCTCAGGGTGCAGACTGCCTGGCCCTGGCCCGCTTTGAGGTTGGCGAAGGCATCGAAAAGGAAGTGACCGACTTCGCGGCCGAGGTGGCCGCCCAGGTGCGGGGTCAGCAATAAGATGTCGGCACCTGTCCAGCGCGTCCTGCTTAAGCTCAGCGGCGAAGCGCTGGGCGGCAGTGCCGGTCAGGGTATAGAGGCGGCGGTGATCCGCCGCATGGCCGCTGATGTGGCCGCAGCCCAGCAACAGGGCCTGGAAATCGGCGTGGTGCTGGGCGGTGGCAACCTGTTTCGCGGCGCCAGTCTGGCCCGGACCGGTATCAGCCGTGTCACTGGCGATCAAATGGGTATGCTGGCCACCCTGATGAATGCCCTGGCCTTTCGGGATGTGCTGCAGGCCCAGGGTTGCCAGGCGGCGCTACTGTCAGCATTTCCCGTGGGCACGCTGGTGGAAGGCTTCTCCCAGCAGCGGGCCTTGCAGCTGCTGAGCGCCGGCCAGGTGGTGATTTTCGCTGGTGGCACGGGCAATCCTTTTTTCACCACAGATACTGCGGCCTGCCTGCGCGCCATAGAGATTCAGGCCGATCTGGTGCTGAAAGCCACCAAGGTGGACGGCGTTTATGATCGGGATCCTCACAGGTTTCCCGATGCCAGGCGGTTTGATCGTCTCAGTTACGATGAGGTGATTCGCCGTGATCTGCAGGTGATGGATCTAACAGCGATTTGCCTATGCCGGGAACAGGCCATGCCGCTGCTGGTGTTTGATATGGAGACGCCAGGGGCTTTGGCACGCATCGCGGCGGGCGAGCTGCTGGGGACTTGGGTTGGGGAGGAGGGCTGAGGCGGCGCCTTAAAAGCAGGTTGAATCATCCAGGTGCTATCCCTAGTGTTAGCCGCTGCCCAGATCAGATTCGCCGGCAAGTCAGCGCCGGCACAATCAGGAGAGATGCAGGTGATTGAAGATATCAAGGCCGACGCCGCCATGCGCATGAAGAAGTCTGCGGAAGCACTTAAGCAGGCTTTCGGGAAATTTCGAACCGGCCGGGCCAGCCCCAGTCTGCTGGATGACATCATGGTGCCCTACTATGGTGCCGATACGCCGCTGAAGCAGGTGGCTTCGGTCAATGTTGAAGATGCCCGTACGCTGTCTATTTCACCCTGGGAAAAAAATCTGATTCCCGCCATTGAAAAAGCCATCTACAAAAGTGATTTGGGGCTGACGCCAGTAGCCAGCTCAGAAGTGGTGCGTATTCCGCTGCCACCATTGACGGAGGAAACCCGCAAGGATCTGATCCGCCACGCCCGCCAAGAGGCCGAAGCCGGCCGGGTTGCCATTCGTAACATTCGTCGTGACGCCATCAATGATGTGCGGGAGCTGGTGAAGGAAAAAGAGGCCACCGAAGATGATCTGCGGCGTGCCGAAGAAGCCATTCAGAAATTGACCGATCAGAGTATCGCCGAGCTGGACAAAGTGCTCGCTGATAAAGAATCGGAACTGATGGAAATCTGAGGCCCCATGTCTGAGGTGCAAGCCACAGCGATTAATCCGGCACTGGATCTGGTGCCTGGCCATGTTGCCATCATTATGGATGGCAACCATAGGTGGGCCAGGACAAGAAATTTACCTGGTTCTGCTGGTCATCAGGCGGGAGCGCGTAATGTGCGGGTCATCGCGGAGGCCTGCGCCGAGGCAGGCGTCAAATACCTCACCTTGTTTGCGTTCAGTACGGAAAATTGGGAACGCCCTAAGGCGGAAGTGCAGCTGCTGATGGAGCTGATGCGACGTTTCCTGGACGAAGACATGGATGCGCTGCATAAGCACGAAGTGCGGCTATGTGTGATCGGCGACCGTAGCCGACTGGCGCCGGATCTGCGGATGCTGATCACCCGTGCCGAGCAGATGACGCGGGATTACAGTCGGCTGCAGCTCAATGTGGCCGTCAATTACGGTGGGCGCTGGGATATTGTGCAGGCGGCGCGGGAGCTGGCAGCCCAGGCGCAGCAGGGACGGTTGGCGCCGGAAGATATCACCGAAGCACATTTGGCGTCTGCACTGTCGCTGGGACAGGTACCACCACCGGATTTGTGCATTCGCACTGGTGGCGAACAGCGTATCAGCAATTTTCTCCTCTGGGATTTTGCCTACACGGAGTTCTACTTCACCGAAGCATTCTGGCCTGATTTTGATCAAGCCATGCTGGCGGAAGCCATTGCGGTTTACGCCGCCAGACAACGTCGCTTTGGTCGGCGGACCTGAATGCTGCTGCGACGTATCCTCACTGCGCTGGTCCTGGCGCCGACTGCACTTGCCGGCGTGCACTTCCTGCCTACACATTGGCTGGCCTGGCCGCTGCTGCTGCTGACATTGATGGCGGCGCTGGAATGGCTTGCCCTCGCCGGCGTTCACCAGCGCTTGCCACAGCTGGGGCTGCTGGCGCTGTTTCTGGTGTTGGGTATCACCGTGTTTTACCTGCCGGTGTTGCAGTGGGTTTTGGTGTGGACGGCGGTGTTGCTGTGGCTGCCGCTGATGCTGCTGGTATTGACCTATCCGGCCAGTGGGCGTTGGTTGGCACAGCGACCCCTGAATTTGCTGCTGCCGTTTCTGGTGCTCCTGGGCGCATTGGCGGCCTTGTTGCAGCTGCATCAAATTCCCGGATTGGGGCCCTGGTATCTGACCTGGTTATTGTTGGTGATCTGGTGTGCGGATATCGGCGCTTATTTCGCCGGTCGGGCGTTGGGCCGTCATAAGCTGGCAGCCAAGATCAGCCCGGGAAAAACCTGGGAGGGCGTTGTCGGCGGTATGCTGCTGGCGCTGGCGGCTGCTGCGCTATTGCGCCAGCTGCCGATGTTGGCAGGCGCGCCGACACTGGTCTGGATGCTGGGCTTGGCCCTGCTGTTGGCGGCGATTTCCGTATTCGGAGATTTGTTTGAAAGTCTGCTCAAACGCAGCTGTGGCGTAAAAGATTCCGGCGGCCTGTTGCCGGGGCATGGCGGTGTGCTGGATCGGGTGGACGCGTTGTTGGCGGCGGCGCCCCTGGCGGCACTGGTGCTGGTCAGCTTTACCCTGGGCAACTGATGCGGCCGGTGCAGGGATTTACGCCGGATGCTGGTATCATGCCCGTTTTTTGGCGGCCCAAGGTTAGCGAATGAGTATATTGCTGTACATTGCCGCATTGTTGGTAACCCTGGGCATACTGGTTACCTTCCATGAGTTTGGGCATTTCGTTGTGGCCCGCTGGTGTGGCGTGCGCGTGTTGCGTTTCTCGGTGGGTTTCGGCCCGGCGCTTTGGATTTGGCGGGATCGCCAGGGTACGGAATTTGCCATTGCCAGCATTCCGCTGGGTGGTTATGTGCGCATGCTGGATGAGCGCGAGGGGGAGGTGCCGGACGCATTACTGCCGATGGCATTCAATCGTCAGCCGCCCTGGCGTCGGATCGCTATTGCCGCTGCGGGCCCTGCAGCCAACTTTCTCCTGGCCATGGTGGTGTAC
>JBJHDG010000219.1:0-4867 GCA_050486425.1 Pseudomonadales bacterium
TGTATCGCAACTATGGGATGGCCTGGGGCCTGGGCGGCTGGTTGCTGACGCCGTTTCTGGAGCGCATTGGCCCAGAGGCTGCGCAGAAACTTCGGGAACGGGTGGCGGCCGGCATCAAAACCACCTATGCCAGCAGCTATACCCATGAAGTGTCTTTGGCGGAGGCGTTGGACCCCGCACATATCCGCGCCTACGGGCGGCAGGCTACGGGAAGTAAGTACCTGATAAACCCAAATAAAGGGCTTTGAGACCCCTCGAAAGCTTCGCATAATAAATATTATGTTAAATTTCACCTGAGTTTAGATGTGGGGCGCTGCTGGTATCCAGGCGCCCCACACTTATTCTGCCCAGGATCTGATTGCCTTTTTTCATGCAATTCGAGACTATTGCATTCATGAGTGCACTTGTCGCCCTAATTGCGGATGTCCAGCATTCCCGCCGCCTGCAGAAGTTTCCCCAGCGACGGGATCAGGCCTTGGCGCGTTTGTCGGCTTCTCATCGTGCCAGCGGCGCCCTGGATGCCGACTATGCGGTGACCGCTTGGGATGAATTCCAGGGTTTGCTGATTGCGCCTGCACACCTGCCGCGGGTGCTCTGGGATCTGTATGCAGAGTTCCAGCCCATGAAGCTGCGTCTGGGTATAGGCGCCGGTCTGGTTGAGCGTTTGCCCGGCGCGGGCCCCATCAATGAAACGGCCACCGGGCCGGCCTTTATTCATGCCCGTGAAGCCCTGCAGCAAGTCAGTACCGCCCGCCGTGGCGTCGGTGTCGCGCGGCTGGCGGTAGTCTGGCCGGATCCCGGCCTGCAGGCGGCACTCAATGCGAGCCTGCGGCTACTGGATCTGCTGATTGATCAGATCACGCCCACCCAATGGAACGTCATCCGCAGTTTTGAGGATTTGGGCCGGCAGGATCTGGTGGCCAACACGCTAAAACGCAATGAATCCACCATCTCGCGCAGTCTGGCCGCTGCCCACTACTGGGATATTCAAGCCAGCCTGGCTGACCTGGAGAGCCTGTTACAGGCATCATTGCCCGCATCATCAACCATCACCTGAAGGAATCAGCCAAGGACTGTCATGAATACCTTTATCGCCATGCTGGCTGCGCTTTTCATCGCTCACGCCCTGGGTGATTTCGTGTTGCAGCGCAAGTCTATGATTCTGGCCAAACAGGACCGCCGGCCGCTGGCGTACCTGGAGCATGGCTGCTGGCACCTGGCGGCCCTGGTGCTGGCCTGGTGGTTGTTTGTGAGCCAACCCTGGTGGCAGCCCAAGGTGTTGTTGGCATTCGGGGTGATTGTGCTGTCGCACCTGGTGATTGATTTCATCAAGGAATCCACCCGGCCAGGCGGCGGCCCCTGGCGTGGGCCCTTGCCATTTGTGCTGGATCAAGGCGCCCACCTATTGATTCTGGTGGGGCTGGCACTCTGGTTGGGTGGATCGGCCCGGCTCGGCTCCATGCTGACCTATGGTTGGCAGCTGTATGCGCCCCTGATTGCTATTGTTTTGGGTGGCTATCTGTTTGTGGTGTTCGGTGCGGGTTATTTGAATGCGGTATTGTTGCCGCGCATGGTGGTTATGCCGAGTAATGAGCCGAACAGGTCCCACTCGGAAGCACATTCCGGGTCGGATCCCCGCCTGGGCATGATCAATGCGGGCCTCTACATCGGTTGGCTGGAACGCTTTCTACTGCTCACCGCCGTCCTGCTGCAGTCACCCGCAGCGCTGGGGCTGACCCTGGCCGCAAAATCCATCTTCCGCTTCGACGATATCCGCCAGGGTCGGGCCAGCACCGAATACTTCCTGATCGGTACTCTGCTCAGCCTCAGTCAGGCAGTGGCCGGTGGCCTGCTGATTCACTGGTTGCTGGCTGTGCTGGGCTGATCAGTCTGGTCGCAGGCTGCGGATAAAGGGTCCTACCGCCTCCAACCCCTGCTCATCGATCAGGCGGATGGTTTGGCTGCCCACCACAGCGATATCCGCTTTGCCGCGCAGGAAGGCCACATCATCGGCATCCTTCACCCCAAACCCCACGGCCAGTGGCAGGTTGGTGGCCGCTCGGCAGCGGGCCAGGTAAGCGGCCAAATCAGTGGAAAAAGCCGTGTCACTGCCGGTGACGCCTTTGCGTGCCACGCAATACACCAGCCCGCTGCTGTGCTGGGCGATTTGGCGCAGGCGCGCTTCGGTGCTGTTGGGCGCAAAGATGAATATCGGCGCCAGTTGCCGCTGGTTCATCTCGGTGAGCAAGGCACCGGCCTCTTCCGGTGGCAGATCCGGCACGATGGCACCCTGCAAACCGGCTTTCACCATGGCATCGGTAAAGGCGGCCAGCCCGCGCCGATACAGCAGGTTGTAGTAGCTCATGAACAGAAACGGGATATCGAAGCGGCTGCAGATGGCTTCAGCGGTGGCAAAACACTGGTCCAGGCTGATGCCCTGCTGCAACGCCAGCTGATTGGCACGCAGGATCACCGGGCCATCGGCAATGGGTTCGGAAAACGGAATCTGCAGTTCCATCAGATCCACCCCTGCCGTCACCATGGCATCCACAATGCGCAGGGACGCATCCAGACTGGGGTAACCCAACACAATATGGGTCATCAGCAGAATGTCGCGCTGTTGCTGCCGATTGCGAATGTAGTTTTCAAGCACCATATTGCTGCGCCTTTTGCTGAATAAAGGCCCGCCAGGCGGGGTCGTCACCAAAGGCATCCGCCACTGTGAAAATGTCCTTATCGCCGCGCCCGGACTGATTGATGATGATGATCTGATCCTTGTCCATGGCACCCACTTCCTTGAAGGCCTGGGCAAAGGCATGGGCACTTTCCAGGGCCGGGATCAGGCCTTCCTTGCGCATGCAGAGTTGCAGTGCGGCGATCACTTCGGCATCGGTGGCAGCGGCAAAGCGTGCCCTGCCCTGGTCCTTGAGATCGGCCAGAATGGGCGAGACCCCCACATAATCCAGGCCAGCGGCCACACTGTGGGTCTCCCGCATTTGTCCGTCGGCATCCTGCAGGAAGAAGGTTTTATAGCCTTGGGCCACGCCCAGGCTGGCGTCCGCTGCCGCCAGCCGGGCAGCATGGCGACCGGTCTCCAGCCCGTCCCCGCCTGCTTCCACACCAATAAGCGCCACTGCCGGATCATCCAGAAAGCCGCCAAAGATACCCATGGCATTGCTGCCACCACCGACACAGGCATAGACCGCATCCGGCAGGCGGCCACAGGCAGCCAGGATTTGCTCCCGGGCCTCCATGCCAATAATGCGCTGGAAGTAACTCACCATGGCCGGGAACGGATGTGGCCCACAGGCGGTGCCCAGCACATAGTGGGTGTCATCCATATTGGTAACCCAGTCACGCATGGCTTCATTGATGGCATCTTTCAGGGTTTGGCTGCCATCAGTGACGGGCACCACTTTGGCGCCCAAGCGCTCCATCCAGAAGACATTGGGCCGCTGCCGGGCCACGTCCACCGCCCCCATGTAGATGGTGCAATCCAGGCCAAAGCGGGCGGCCATGGTGGCGGTGGCCACGCCATGCTGGCCAGCGCCGGTTTCAGCGATGACCCGGGATTTCCCCATGCGTTTCACCAGCAGCCCCTGCCCCATCACGTTGTTCGCCTTATGGGCCCCAGTGTGATTGAGGTCTTCGCGTTTGATGAAAATGCGCGCGCCACCGAAATGGTTGCTGAGATTTTCCGCATAGGTCAGCGGTGTGGGACGGCCTGAATAGTTGGCCATCAGTGCCTGGTAATCGGCCCAGAACTGCGGATCTGCCTGGGCGGCAGCGAAGTCCCGACTCAGCGCCTGCACGGTGTTGTGCAGGATCTCGGGGATGAAGGCACCGCCGTAGGCGCCGTAGTAGCCACTGGTCATCAAAAACCTCCCAAAGGACCCAGATCCTGGGTCAAAACCACATGTTCGGTGTTACAGCACAACTCGGTGTAGACCGCCCCGGCACCCTGAGGAAAATCCAGTACCCGCCTTACTCGCAGCAGCGCTGAACCGGGTTTGATCTGCAACGCTTGCGCCTGGCGTTGATCAGCCGGCAATGCCCGAAACTGCTGGCGCCCGCCGCTGGGGCTGGCGGCGAAATGCTGCTGCAGCAGCGCTGCCAAGGACAGGTTACCCAGCGGCAATGTATCCAGCGCCGGGAACAGCTCTGCATCCAGCCAGGTATCCTCCAGCAACGCCGGGCCCTGGCTGATGCTGCTCAGGCGGCTGTAATGCCAGGCTGTGCGCCCGGCCATAGGCTGGGCATCCTCAGCGGGCACCTGCACCAATGTCGGATCCCGCAGCAGCTGGCTGTGCACCTGAATGCCCTGGGCCTGGAAGCTGGCCAGGGTGCCTTGCAGGGAAAATGCCGCAACTTCCGCCGGTGGCGGCAGCACATAGGTGCCGGAACCACGCCGCCGTGCAAGCAGACCCTGCCGCACCAACAGATCCGTGGCCTGGCGCACAGTGGGGCGACCAATACCGTAGCGGGTGGCCAGCTCAGGTTCTGACGGAATGCGCGTCTGTGGCGGGTAGTCGCCACGGCGGATGGCCGCCGTCAGGCGCTGGGCCAGTTGCTGATAGAGGGGAATGCTGGAATGGGCATTGAGCATCCGGGCATGGTGCCCAGATGCTGTTAAGTTGTCAATACAAATTTAGGCACTTTTGAAGTGTACATTCTCGCTTTCGGCATGGGTCAGCAAGCCCTTTTCCTGCAGATGCAGGTTGCACTCGCCGTAGAGCAGGCCCAGGCCATCCAGCACGAAGCGGCTGAACAATTGCTGGATGATCTCGATGCCCTGGGCATCCAGCTGCAGCGAGCGGCAGGAAACCACAAAAGCTCGGGACACCTGGCGCGGGCTGATGGGCAGGTC
>JBJHDG010000220.1:0-4815 GCA_050486425.1 Pseudomonadales bacterium
CGACACATGTATTTTGCCATCACCACCAAGAACGAAATAGATACGGTGGGCACGGTCAAGGATTACAGCATGTCCACCTTCACCTTGCCGGATGGCAAGCTCATCGTATCCGTGTATGCGGCTATGTACGTAGACGGTCGGCGCTGGGGTACGCTCAGCGTGGGTATTCTGCCGAAAGCATTCGGTATAGATCCTGATGCGCCATTGCAGATAGATTCCGGCACCCTCAGTCGCAACAGCGGTGCTGCGGTGGAGAAGAGCAAAGCTGCCTGAGTAACTTGGTTATTGTGGCACCTGGGTGTGGTGTTTAGGCGCGTGGTGCCTGGGTGTGGCCACAAAAAATACGGAAAATGCCAGGGCGGCGGGCAGAAATCCCAGCGGTAACTTCTTTAGCTGCACGATTTTCAGATTATGGCGTATGGTCTGTGCCAGCCAGCGCCAATCAAAACCCTTGTGGTAGACGCTGTGCGGCGGCAGCTTGTCCAGGCGGTAGAGGCCGGCCCAGAACGTCTCGCGCCAGCT
The DNA here is from genome assembly GCA_050486425.1 of Pseudomonadales bacterium. Taxonomy (GTDB): domain Bacteria; phylum Pseudomonadota; class Gammaproteobacteria; order Pseudomonadales; family Azotimanducaceae; genus SKXG01. Next base: position 523 of record JBJHDG010000220.1, read on the forward strand.
GTACTCCTGGTGGCGCATATAGCCACTGAGCAGCGAACCCACATTCTTCAGCCAAATGGCCGGACCGATTTCCACAGGCACTGAGCACAGAAACAACTTGGGTCTGGCGGCGGCGATGGCTTCTACCAGCCGGACCACCTGATTTTCAGGAATATGTTCCAGGGTTTCCAAAGCCAGGATGACATCCGCGCCTTGCAACAGGTGCGAGGCTTCCAATGCAGAGCCATGGTGGATGTGGAAGTTGCTCAATTCTCCATACCTGGCACGGGCGGCGGCGACTGAATTGCCATCCTTTTCCACGCCCAGATAATCGATGGCAAAGCGCGCATTGAGGGTGCTGAACAACTTTGCATGGGCACAACCCACATCCAGGATACGCAGTCTGACACCGGAATGCTGGGCAGCCAGCGCGGCGATGCTCGCGGTGACATGCCTGAACCTGAGGTCGTGTAGCCAGGCAACCAGGCGGTTGAAGCGTTGGTTGCGCTCGTACAGGGTTTCCTCAGGCCCAGGCATGCGGATCCTGGTTACGCCGGATCGGCGGGGGTTGCGGGCTTGATGAATTTCAGCGTCATGCGGTCGCTTTCGCCAATGGCGCGATAATGGGCTTCGCAGTCGGCTTTTTCAGCCTCATCTTCCAGGCCGGCGCAGGCGCGCAGTGTTGGCGGCAGGCTCCAGACACCCATGGGATGGTCTTTGCTGTCGTTGGGATTGGCATTCACTTCGGAGCTGCCAGCCAGCTCGAAACCGGCGGCCAGCGCTCGTGCAATCACGTAATCCTCGTGCACATAACCGTCACGTTGTTCAGCTTCGGGAACGGCATCAGGTGCGGAGCGGTGCTGGATCACTGCCAGCACGCCACCGGGCTTGAGCACGTTAAACGCGGCGGCCAGCACGGCATCCTGGCTGTTTTGTGCAATCAAATTATGGAAGTGGCGCGACAGCAGCACCATGTCTGCGCTGTCATCAGGACCCAGGCTGGTATGGCTGGGCATAACAAAAGGAATCACCTGGACATTGCCATACACTGCGGGATCGCTGTCCAGCTTGGCGCGCAGCGCTGCTGCCGCCCGGGCCTGGAACTCAATGGCCGAATCCTCCGGAAACCCAGCCAGAATCAGTTGGCCGTGCTCATGCAGTACAGGTGCCAGCACTTCCGTGTACCAGCCGGCGCCAGGCCAGATCTCGATAACGCGCATATCCGGCTGCAGGCCAAAAAAGGTCAGGGTTTGCAGTGGATTGCGATACTGATCCCGGGCCTTGTTGGCATCGGATCTGTGGGCGCCGGCCAGGGCGGCATTGATCAGGGTGGCGGTTTCCGGCAGTGCCGTGGCCGTCTCGCTACGTGCCGGCGCCGCCGGCGTGGCGACTTGCATCTGTTCTTCCGTACCGCTATCGCAGGCAGACAACAGCAATGCGCAGGTGATGGCCAGCAAGCCGGCGCGGCGCTGACGGGTGTTGTGTCGGTGGGCAAGGATTCTGTTCATGGTGACTCCTGATTTGCTGCGTGCATGAACTTGAGCGCTAATGGAAGCCGCGCACTGCATCATAGCCGAACAGCCAGTCGAACTGGGCCATGGCGATGTCAGGTACCAGACGACTGCCGGCGGCCAATTTCAGATTGCGCAGCAGTTGACCGCGGGTGCTGCGCTCATGATACAGCTTGCCCTGGCTGATGGAGGCTTGTTGCACGCGCAGCGTGCGTGGCCTGCGATAGCGCTCGTACTCTGCCAGTGCATCCTCCACGTCTGACTCGTAGCTGTCCAGCATGCGGCCCAGCACCCAGGCATCCTCAATGGCCATGGCGGCGCCCTGGGCCAGAAATGGCCGCATGGCATGGCAGGCATCCCCCAGCAAGCTCACCCGGCCCACTGACCAGCGTTCCAGCGCCGGTCGATCCAGCAGGGCCCACTTGAAGCAGTGCTCGGCCTGGTGCAGGAGTTGCTGGATATGGGGATGCCAGTCGGCAAAGTCGGCGGCCATTTCCGCTGGATTGCCCGGTGTAGACCAGGATTCCTCGGTCCAGCGCTGGGTTTCCACGATACCGACGAAGTTCACCAGGTCGCCACCGCGGACAAAGTAATGCACGAAGTGTTTGCCGGGACCCAGCCAGGCGGTCACTGCAGGTTCAATCATGTCTGCAGGCAGGCGCGCAGCAGGCACCAGTCCGCGCCAGGCCAGATGGCCACTGAAGCTGGGCGCGGCGGCGCCAAAGAGGGCATCCCTGACCCTGGATTTGATGCCATCGGCGCCGATGAGCAGTTCTCCCGTGGCGCTGCTGCCATCGGCAAACTGGGCTTCGATTTGATCGTCTTGGCGGCGGAAGTGGGTGAACTGTCGGCCCAGGAAAATTTGCGCACCGCGTTGCTGCGCTGCTTGCAATAGTATCTGGTGCAGATCATTGCGGTGGATGTGCAGATAAGGCGCGCCATAGCGGGCCTCACCCAGGCTGCCCAGGGGCAGATGGGCGATGACATAACCACTGCGACCGCTGCGCAGGCGCACGGCTCTGGGTGCATAGGCCTGGGCTTTTACCGCCTCCAGCAAACCCCAGGCGCGCAGGATACGGGTGGCGTTGGCGGCAAGTTGCAAGCCGGCACCGACTTCGGCCAGTTGCTCGGTCTGTTCATAGACCGCCACCTCCAGCCCTGCATCCCGGCAGGCCAGGGCGGCACAAAGGCCGCCGATGCCGGCGCCGATGATCATAATTCTGGGATTGCTGGGTGCGGGCATGGGGTTGGGTCAGCTGGGATCCTGGCGCCGCCAGCGGGTGCCGGCGCGGGTGTCTTCCAGTTCGATACCCGCTGCGGCCAGTTGGGCGCGGATGGCATCTGCACCGGCAAAGTCCCGGGCGGCCTTGGCGCTGGCGCGGGCTTCGATCAATGCCTCGATCTCGGCGGCGGATAATCCCGTGTCTTGAGGCAAGCCCTGGAAATAAGCCTCTGGTGTTTCCTGCAGCAGACCCAGCAGCCAACCCGCCGCCAGCAGTTGATCGCGCAATGTTTGCTGCGTTGCCGGTGTTGTTGCCTGACGCAGCTGGTGTACCAACTGGTGCATGGCGGCCAGGGCTTCCGGTGTATTCAGATCATCTGCCAGGGTCGCCACCACAGTTGGTGGAAAGGCGCTGATATCCGCCCCCTGGAACTGGGCGGCTGTCAGCTGGTTACCCGCAGGCGTATCTCGCAGCACCTGATAGAAACGATCCAGGCTGGCTTTGGCCTGGTGCAATAGCTCATCGGACCAGGCCAAAGGCGAGCGGTAATGACCGCTGAGCAGGGCATAGCGCAGCACTTCGCCTTTGTAGCTCGCCAACAGGCTGCGAATGGTGCGCACATTGCCCACCGATTTGGCCATCTTCTCATTGCCCAGGGTCAGCATGCCGTTATGCAGCCAGTAGCGCACAAAGGGCGCATGGCCGGCGCAACTGCTTTGGGCCAGTTCATTCTCATGATGGGGAAAAATCAGATCGCTGCCGCCACCGTGTATATCAATCACCGGCCCCAGATGACGGTGGATCATGGCGGAACATTCAATATGCCAACCGGGTCGACCGCGTCCCCAGGGGCTGTCCCAGCCGGGCAGGTCCGGCGGTGAAGGTTTCCAGAGCACAAAATCCTTTGCACTGCGCTTATAGGGCGCCACATCCACCCGGGCGCCATCCAGCATTTCTTCCAGGCTGCGATGGCTGAGCTGACCATAGTCGGCGTAGGAAGGCACATCGAACAGCACATGGCCTTCAGCCGCATAGGCGTGACCACGCGCAATCAGGGTCTCGATCAGCTGGATGATGTCAGGAATATGGTGGGTGGCTCTGGGTTCAATATCTGGCGGCAGTACGCCCAGTCCTGCCACATCATCGCGATACTGCTGAGTAAACCTTTCTGTAAGTTCAGCGATGGATTCGCCACTGGCTTTGGCGGCGGCGTTAATCTTGTCGTCCACATCGGTGATGTTGCGGGCATAGACCACTTGCGGATAGCTGGCGCGCAGCAATCGATACAGCACATCGAACACCACAGCCGGCCGGCCATTGCCGATATGCACCAGGTTGTAGACCGTGGGTCCACACACATAAACGCTGACCCGGGCTGGGTCCTGGGGTTGGAATGGCTCTTTGCGGCCACTGGCGCTGTTGTGCAGAACAAGTTCGAGCGCTGACATCAGGACTCCGGTTGTGTGGTGACCACCAGGCGATCGGCATCCACCAGTAAATAGAAACAGTTGGGTCTTTGGGTGTGGCAGGCCGGGCCGGTTTGGGCCACCTGTAGCAGCAGGGTGTCGCCGTCGCAGTCC
>JBJHDG010000221.1:0-4728 GCA_050486425.1 Pseudomonadales bacterium
CAGATACAGATATAGATATAGCGGCCGCCGCCGCAACAGAAATTGATGTCGAAGAAATTGATCTGGCGGCCGCTACGGCAAGTGCTGACGAACCTATTGCCGAACACGCGCAAGCCGCAGCGGCGCCAGCAATGGAAGCAGCGGCTGACGCAGTGGCAGGTGATGATTTTGACCGCCTGGTGGACGGCGCTTTTGCCGAACTCTTCGGCGCTGATGCGGGCAGCACTGCCGCTCCCAGCGCGCGCACCCCGGCCAGGGACAGGTTATTGCCGCAGGCCGACGCAGACGAGGAAGAGATTGATTTCGAATCCGTGTTGGCCAGCGCGCCTTCCCGGGCAGCGGCGGCAGAACCCGCGCCAACGCCGCCCCGTCGGCAGCGGACCGCTGAGCGCCCCACCGGCAGTCAGCGACAGGCGAAACCTCTGGATCTGGTGCCTGCGCTGGATCCGGTGCTGGAACTGCGGCCGACGGCCAGTACCAAACCAGCCAGCGCCGGCTGGCGCCTCTGGCGCTGGTCGCTGCTGGCGCTGGTACTGGCAGTGTTGGGCTTTGGGGTGACCGCCTACAGCATCAAGTTTGATGAATGGGCCCTGGATCCGGACCTGCGGCCCTACTATGAACGCCTGTGCAACCTGACAGGTTGTGAGCTGCCGATCTTGCGTTCCATTCCCGAACTGCGCTCCCGTGGCGTGGTAGTGCTCGCCAATCCCGAGCAGGAGGGGATTCTGCTGGTGGACGACGTGATCACCAATGCTGCTGCCTATGCCCAGCCATTCCCGACCATTGAGCTGCGTTTCTCCCGGATGGGAGGCGCCCTGGTCGCAGGCGAGCGGTTTGCCCCCGGAGAATACCTGCACGGCGATCTGCAAGGCGCCCGCATGATGGAGCCTGATGTGCCGGTGCGCATCTCGCTACAGGTGCAGGATCCAGGTGTGGATGCGGTGAGCTGGTCCATGGTGTTTCACTGATCCAGCCTTGGCTTGCTCAAGTCCCGGCGGTACCATGGCCGGCCCTTGTCCCGGGTGAACGTTGTCTTGACTGCCATAGGTCCCTATCGGCTGCGTAATAACATCGTGCTGGCACCCATGGCGGGCGTCACGGATCTGCCCCTGCGCACCCTGGCCTGGGAGTTGGGTGCGGGCATGGTGGTATCGGAGATGACCAGCGCCCGGGCCGATCTGGCCGCCACCCGGAAATCCTGTCAGCGGCGTCTTAAGGTGCCCCAGGCCTGGCCGCATGTGGTACAGGTGGCTGGTGCTGATGCGGCCATGATGGCGGACGCAGCGCGCCGGGAAGCGGATGCCGGGGCGCAGGTGATCGATATCAATATGGGTTGCCCGGCGAAGAAAGTTTGCAACAAAGCGGCAGGCTCCGCGTTGCTGCGGGATGAAGCGCTGGTGGCAGACATTTTGCAGGCTACCGTCAAAGCGGTGTCTGTGCCCGTGACCTTGAAGATTCGTACCGGTTGGAGTCCCGAGCAGCGCAATGCCGTGCAGATTGCGCGCATTGCCGAGGCTGCAGGTATCGCCGCCATCAGTGTGCACGGCCGCACCCGCGCCTGCAGATTCCTGGGCGTTGCAGAATACGACAGCATTGCGGCGGTGAAAGCCGCGGTGCGCATACCGGTATTTGCAAATGGTGATATCGACAGCCCGGCTAAGGCCAAATGGGTGTTGCGCCACACAGGCGCAGATGGTTTATTGATCGGCCGCGCCGCGCTCGGTGCACCCTGGTTGCCAGGGCTGATCGCTGCCGCGCTGGCCGGGGAAAGCCTGACGGCACCGGGTCCGGCCGCTATTCTGGCCGTGGCGGTGCGTCATGTGCAGGCCGTGCATGATTTTTATGGGGAGCGTGCCGGTCTGGGAATAGCCCGCAAGCATGTGAAGGCCTATCTGGCCCAGGCCGGCCTGGCGCCGGCAGCGGTGGCGTTCAACGCACTGACCGTGCCCCAGGCCCAGTTGCACTGGTTGCAGACCACCCGGCAGCAGTTGCTGGCGGGAACCAATAAACAGAGAGCTGCCTGATGCCTAACATCAAGCAAAAAACCGCCAGGGCACAAAAACCTGCGATTGCGGCCGCACCGCGTGCGGCCACCAGCAATGGTTCGGCTGCGGGTGTCATCAATGGTGCCGCAGCACCGCTGCACCAATCTGTCACCGAGGCCTTGCAGCATTATTTTGCTGAGTTGGAAGACCAGCTGCCGCAAGGTCTCTATGAAATGGTCATCACCGAAGTGGAGCGACCACTGCTGGCGTTCGTCATGGCACAGGTGGACAGCAATCAAAGCCGTGCCGCTGCCATGCTGGGCCTGAACCGCGGCACGCTACGCAAAAAACTTCTGCAACACGGTCTGCTGGATAATTGATATGCAAGGATCTGATTTTCGTCCGCTGACGCGGGCGCTGCTTAGTGTTTCCGATAAAACAGGTATTGAAGCCCTGGCCCAGGCGCTGCATCAGGCGGGCGTGGCGCTGTTGTCCACTGGCGGCACCTATCGGCTGCTGCAACAGGCTGGTATCCCGGTAACCGAGGTTTCCGCCTACACGGGCTTTCCGGAAATGATGGCTGGGCGGGTGAAAACCCTGCACCCCAAGGTGCATGGCGGCATTCTGGGCCGCCGTGGTACCGATGATGGCGTCATGCAGCAGCACCAGATTGATGCTATTGATCTGGTGGTAGTGAATCTCTACCCCTTTACCCAGACCATTGCCAAACCTGACTGCACGCTGGTTGACGCCATCGAGAATATAGATATTGGCGGGCCCGCCATGCTGCGTAGTGCCGCGAAAAATCATCAGGATGTGCTGGTGGTGGTGGATCCGGCGGATTATCAGGCGGTGCAGGACGTTGCCAACCGGGGTGGCAGCGCCTTGAACCTGCGGCGGCGCCTGGCGCAAAAGGCGTTTGCCCACACTGCCGCCTATGATACGGCCGTGGCCGGTTATCTCGCCCAAGCCTTCGCCGCGGCTGCAGAAGGCGCGGCAGCAGAGGGTGAGACAGCGACTGAAGCGCCAGCGACCGCATTTCCGGCCCAGCTGCAATTACAGTTTCAGCGCCAACAGGCCATGCGTTACGGCGAGAATCCCCATCAGGCGGCGGCACTGTACGCTGAACCCGGTCGTGATCTGAGCGGTACGGTCACCGGCGCGCGCCAGCTGCAAGGTAAGGAGCTCTCTTTCAACAATATCGCCGACACCGACGCGGCGCTGGAAACCGTCAAAGTGTTTGCGGCGCCGGCCTGCGTCATCGTCAAGCACGCCAATCCCTGTGGCGTGGCGACAGCGGACAACATCAAAACAGCTTACGAAAAAGCCTTTGCCACAGATCCCACCAGTGCCTTTGGCGGCATCATTGCCTTTAACCGACCGCTGGATGCCGACACCCTGGCGCTCATTATTGAACGCCAATTCGCTGAGGTGGTGATTGCGCCCGAGGTCAGTGCCGCGGCAGTCGCGGTGGCGGCAAAACGCAAAAATTTACGCCTGTTGGCGTCCGGCGCCTTCACCGGGGCATCCCGGGGTTTGGAGTTCAAGCGTGTGGGCGGTGGGTTATTGGTGCAAAGCGCCGATGAGCTGGGCCTGGATGAGCGCAAATTGCAGGTGGTCAGCCGACGCCAGCCCAGTGCCGAGGAAATGCAGGATCTGCGTTTTGCCTGGCAGGTGGCCTGGTTCGTGAAATCCAATGCCATCGTTTATGCCCGGGACAATCAGACCATCGGCATAGGTGCCGGCCAGATGAGCCGGGTAGTGAGCGCAAAAATTGCTGGCATCAAGGCGGCGGAGGAAGGTTTGCAGGTGGCTGGTGCCGTAATGGCATCGGATGCTTTTTTTCCATTTCGCGATGGCATCGATGCGGCCGCGGCTGCCGGCATCCGCGCAGTGATACAGCCCGGTGGTTCTGTGCGGGATGAAGAAGTGATTGCGGCCGCGGATGAACACGATATGGCCATGGTGTTTACCGGCATCCGGCATTTTCGCCACTGATCCAAGCGCCGCGCGTTCAGCTGGGCAAGTAACAGGGAGAGATGGGCATGCAGGTATTGGTGGTGGGCGGCGGCGGTCGGGAACATGCGCTGGCCTGGAAGGTGGCGCAGAATCCGGCGGTGCAGACGGTGTTCGTGGCACCGGGCAATGCCGGCACGGCGCGGGAACCCAAGTTGCGTAATCTCTCCATTGCTGCAGATGATGTGCACGCACTGCTGGCGTTTGCTCGCACCGAGAATATCGCTCTCACCATTGTGGGTCCGGAAGCGCCGCTGGTGGCAGGGATTCGGGATGCTTTTGATGCGGCAGGCCTGGCCTGCTTCGGGCCCAGTCGTGCCGCCGCCCAGTTGGAAGGCTCGAAAGCGTTTTCCAAAGCCTTTCTGGCCCGCCATGGTATTCCCACCGCCGCCTATGCCACGTTCACCGACTTGGCGGATGCCAAGGCCTATGTGCAAGCCCAGGGTGTGCCCATCGTGATCAAGGCCGATGGTTTGGCGGCCGGCAAGGGCGTGGTGATTGCGCAGCACCTGGATGAGGCCATGGCAACCCTGGAAGACATGCTCAGTGGCAATGCCTTTGGCGCCGCGGGCAGTCGGGTGGTGATCGAGGAATTTCTGCAGGGTGAAGAAGCCAGCTTTATTTGTCTCTGTGATGGTAGCCGGGCGTTGCCTTTTGCCAGTTCCCAGGATCACAAAGCCGTGGGTGAGGGCGACACCGGCCCCAACACGGGCGGCATGGGTGCCTA
>JBJHDG010000222.1:0-4643 GCA_050486425.1 Pseudomonadales bacterium
TGATGTAATCAGCGCCATGGGTTTCTTGCTGGAGCATCCCGATGCCGCCGGTGCGTTCAATCTCACGGCACCCGCGCCGGTCACCCAAGCCGCGCTGGTGCAGGCATTGGCGGCGCGCCTGCGGGCACCGCTGCGATTGCCATTGCCGGCGCCACTGCTGCGGCTGCTGCTCGGGGAAATGGCTGACGAACTCTTGCTGCAGGGGCAGCGCGTAGTACCGGCGCGCCTCCTGGCGCTGGGATTTCAGTTCACCTATCCCGCCTTGGATCAGGCCCTGGATGATTTGCTGCCGGTGCCGGCGCCAACCAGGGTGTCAATCAAGGAATAAAGTGCGCTTACATATAGGGCGAGAGCAGACGCGCCAGGCCATTGCGCAAACGCGTGGCAAAGGACCAGCGCTGCACCTGGGCCAATTGCAATTCCGTGGCCTGGGCCAATTTCTCGTCCAGCAGCTGATGCAGGCTGGCTGCCAGCTGGGCGTCGTAGCACTCCAGGTTGTATTCAAAATTCAGCCGCAGACTGCGCGGGTCCCAATTGCTGGAACCGATCAGGCACCATAGATCATCCACCAGCATCAGCTTGCTGTGATCAAAGGGTGCCGGTGAGTGAAAGATGCGGCAACCTTTCTCCAGCAATACGGGAAATTGAGGTGCCGTGGCCCAGTTCATGAGCGGAATATTGCTGCGCGCAGGCAACAGAATTTCCACGTCCACACCGCGCATGGCGGTGACCTGCAGCATACGCAGCAGTACGCTGTCGAGAATGAAGTAGGGCGTGGCAATGCGCACCCGCTGGCGTGCGCTGGCCAAGGCGCCCAGCAGCAGCTCCAACATCTTGTCCAGATCCTGATCCGGGCCGTCGCGTACACCTCTGGCCAGGATGCTGCCCGCCGTCGTCAGTGGCGGAAACCAGTCGTCACCACTGAGCACTTCTTTGGTGGTAAAGGCCCAGTCCATGGCAAAGGTGCGTTGCAGATCTGCCACCACTGGCCCCGTCACCTGAAAATGCAGGCAGCGGGTGGGTTTGGCAGGCTGTAGTGCCAACCAATGCGCATCGCGGATATTGGAGCCACCAACAAAACCCAGGCAGCCATCCACCACCAGGATCTTGCGGTGATTGCGCAGGTTGGCGTACTGAAACAGGCGTGGCGCACGGGTGCGGAGAAATGCTGCGCAGGGTATGCCGGCCTTGCGCAGCAGGCGCAGCATGGTGGGCTTGGAGTAGCGCGCGCCGACGGCGTCGATCAGTACCCGGATACGCACGCCCCGGGCGCGCGCGGCCTGCAGCGCAGCCAGAAATTTGCGGCCGGTGGCATCGGCATCAAAGATGTAGGTGGCCAGGCTGATGGACGTCTTCGCGCTGGCTATGGCGGCCAGCATGGCGGGGAAAGCCGCATCACCATCTGGCAACGGTTGGATGGCATTACCGGCCAGTAGAGGTTCTCCGGTAATGGCTTCCCCCAGGCGGATCAGGCCCTGATAGCTGGACAGCTGTTGATAGGCAGTGGTGCCGGTGATGCTGTAGCTGTCAGCCGCTTGCAAATGATTGCGCGCGTTGGCATCCGCCAGCCAGGTTTGCTGGGGCGCCAGCGCCAGGGCTTTGCGTTTGATGCGATTGATACCCAGGCTCAGATAGAGCACTGAACCAATAATAGGTGCCAGCCAAGCCAGGCCCACCCAGCCGATCACCGAGGGCACGTGGCGTTTGCGCAGCACCGCATCGATGGTGACCGCGCTGGCAGCAACGAAGTGCAGCAGGGAAATCAGCGCTGGTATCAGCAGCTGCCAGTCGATGGGGAATTGCCATGGGCCAGCCATAGGCCTGTCCTCCTAGCGTCCGCCTGGATGGTCGCATGCGCGACGGCTGCTTGGAAATGCGCAATTACGGGTCGGGTTGGCAGCAGGGCTTCAGGCGCGCTTGCGTTGCGGGGAACTGGTTGTTGCAGCTGGCTGTTGCCTGCTGGCCGCGCGTGGCGCTGCTGCAGGGGTCTTGCTCAGGCGCAATGCCGCCATCGCATCCTGAATGGCTTTAGTTTGCTCCTGTACGTTGTCGGCTGCGGCTGCCAATTTTTCCACCAGAGTGGCGTTCTGCTGCGTAACCTGATCCATCTGGGTAACCGCTTGGTTAACCTGGGCAATGCCCAGGCTTTGTTCTTCCGAGGCACTGGCGATTTCATTGACGATGGTGGTAACCCGTTTCACGGCATTGACCACCTCGCTGATGGTCTCGCTGGCCTGGGTGGCCAGACCAGAACCGACGCGGATGCGCTTGGCCGAGGTTTCGATCAGATCTTTGATTTCGTGAGCGGCGGCTGCACTGCGCTGGGCCAGGGACCTGACTTCACCGGCCACAATGGCAAAGCCGCGCCCCTGCTCGCCGGCGCGCGCCGCTTCCACGGCCGCGTTCAAGGCCAGCAAATTGGTTTGTAGGGCAATGCTGTCGATCAGCCCCACAATGGTGCTGATTTCCTTCGATGCCTGATCAATGCTGTGCATATTCTCGGCAACCTGGCTGACGACCTGCCCACCTTCCTGGGCAATATCCGAGGCATTGCGTGCCAGCACGCTGGCCTGGCGGGCGTTATCACTGTTCTGCTGCACAGTGGCATTGAGCTGCTCCATGGACGATGCGGTTTCTTCCAGGTTGGCAGCCTGTTGCTCGGTACGCTGGGATAAATTGTGATTGCCGCTGGCGACTTCCCCGGCGGCGGCACTGACACGATCAGTGCGTTTGTGCACATCCTGCAGGATACCCACCAAGTTGACTTTGATCTGATTCATCTGCCGTAGCAGTTGCTTCAGGATGGGATCGCCATGCAGATCGAATTCCATATTTACTTCGTTGCCCGCAATGCGCCGGGCCTGTTCCAATGCAATCTGCAGCGGCCGACTCAGGGCGCTGGCGCACCAGAGGCCGAAGGCCACACTGGCACCCAAGCCCACCAGGCTCAGGAGCAGGATAAAAGTGCTGATGACACTGGGTTGCATCAGGCTCAGCAGCCCCATGCTGGTGAACAGGGCAGCGAAGGCGGCGCTGGTGGCCCAGGCCCGGGTGCCAAAGCTGCTGCGGTTCAGGCGTTGCAGTAGCCCGCGCAGGCCGCTATACATCACCAGCCCGCCTTCCAGGCGCACCTTCACATCGCCACGTTGCAGTTGGGCATAAAGCGCTTGGGCGTTGCGGACTTCGTCACTGCTGGGTTTGGTGCGCACCGACATATAGCCCAGCACCTGTCCGTTCTGGAACAGGGGCGTGACGTTGGCACGCACCCAGTAGAAACCGCCATCCTTGCGCCGGTTTTTCACCAGTCCGGTCCAGGGTTTGCCTTGCCCGATCGTGGCCCATAGATCGGCAAAAGCGGCTGCCGGCATATCCGGGTGACGGACGATATTCTGTGGCTGCCCCAGCAATTCTTCCCGGCTGAAACCAGAGGCTGTGCAGAAGGCGTCGTTGCAGTAGGTGATGTGGCTTTGCAGATCGGTGCGAGAGACGATCTGTTCATCCTCGGCCAGCACATATTCCTGGCTGGTGACCGGCATATTGACGCGCATAATACTCCCTTGGCCGCGGCAGTCCCTGACACTGACTTACTTTAGACCAAGATCAAGTATTGGCCAGTTGCCGCTACCGCCTGTGATATCGGCGCACCACCATGGTTTAGCGCGGGATCTTCACCATGCTTGTCGGATTATTATTGTTGCTGGCACTGCTGGGCTATCTGGCGCAACAGCTGCTGGGCACACCCCTGTGGCCAGCCCTGCTGGGCGCCTGGGGGGCTGCGGCCCTGAGCTGGTGGCGGGTGGACAGCGCCATGCGGCGCTTGGCCAGTGGGTTGTTGATCGCTGGCGGCTTGCTGTTGGCGCTGGCCTGGCAGCGGGGGCTGGATCCTGGGGGGCTGGCCGCTTTGACCATCAACATGCCCATCGTCACCCTCTTTATCGGGATCAGTTTTTTGGGTTTGGTGGCGCCCCAGGTGCGGCGCGCAAGTGCCGCGGAAGGTGCCGCGGAAGGTGCGGGGGAGACGCCCAACCTGGCTTCATCCCCAGCGCCCGCTGGGCCAACGCCAACCGCAGGAGACCTGAGGGCACTTTGGCGCACCATGGCGCAGGTGCACCTGATTGGTGCGGTGATCAATCTCTCCATGGTTACCATTGTGGCGGATCGCTTGAGTGCCCAGGCGCCGCTGACGCGTGGCCAGACCACAGCCCTGGTACGCGCCTATTGTGCGGCGGCATTCTGGTCGCCGTTTTTTGTGGCGGCAGCAGTGGCCATTACCTATGCGCCCGGCGCCAGGCTGAGCATCAGTTTGCCGTTGGGTGTAATCGCGGCAATGCTGGCGCTGGCATTCACCGCCTGGGAAGTGCGGCGCCTGCCACAGGAAACCTTCGTCGCCTATGAACCGGATCGACTCACCCTGCTGTTGTCGCTGAGCTTGCTCGCTGCCGTACTGCTGGTGAAGTATCTGGTGCCGACGCTGGGCATCGTGTTGATCGTGGCCGCGCTGTCGCCGTTGTTTGCATTGGCGTTGATGCCACACGCCAATCGTGGCGTACAGCTTGCGGATATGCTGCGGCGTCGACTGCCAGATGCCAGTGCCCAGATCATTTTGTTTCTGGCGGCCGGTGTGTTTGCCCAGGGTGCAGCGC
>JBJHDG010000223.1:0-4556 GCA_050486425.1 Pseudomonadales bacterium
GTGCTGCTGCCAGCAAGACCCTGGCCCATGAACTTTCGCTGCGGCCTGAGGATCTCGCGGCACTGGCGCATTACTGCCACGACAACAGTAATTTGGGCGCCACCCCGGCTTCCGGTTCCTGGCGCCACCTGGGCATGATCGTGGCCCCCTGCTCCATGCACAGCCTGGCTGCCATCGCTTATGGCCAAAGCCATAACCTGCTGCTGCGTGCAGCCGATGTGTGCTTAAAAGAACGCCGTCCGCTGGTATTGCTGGCCCGGGAAACCCCGCTGCATCTTGGGCATCTGCGCGCCATGCTGGCAGTGACGGAAATGGGCGCCACCGTGGCCCCACCGGTGCCAGCGTTCTATCAGCACCCAACCAGTCTGGATGCCATGGTCACCCACACTGCAGGCCGCGCCCTGGATCTGCTCGGCCTGCAGGCGGACATTCCACGCTGGACGGGTCTGCCCAACTAACGCCCTGCTTGCGCCCTACTCTGGGGCTGGCACCTGCAACAATTCCACTTCAATGCGCAGCTCTACTTCATCGCTGACAAAGGGGATGGCCGAAGGCATACCAAATTCAGAACGCAGCAGCTGCGTCTCGGCACTAAAGCCGAGCACAGCAGTGCCAGGCCGCATGGGATGCGGGCCGGCACCATTGAGTCGGGCCTGCAACTGCACTTCACGGGTAATGCCCTTAATGCTGAGTGTGCCGGTAATCACCGCCTCATCACTGTCCTTAAGCGTGATATCGGTGGCACGAAATTGAATCTCAGGATGGTTGGCCACATCAAAATAGTCGGTATCCCGCAGGTGCTCATCAAACAGCGCCACACCGGAATCCACACTGTTGGCATCAATAGTGACCGCCAGTGTACTGCGCGCCGGCTCAGCTGCATCCAACTGCAGATCCACCGTAAAGCGGCGGAAGTGCACAATAGGCCGGGACAGGCCCAAATGGTTGTAACTGAGGGCAATATAGGCGTGCGTGGGGTCCAGCCGGTAGTTGGCACTGGGCACGGTGCTGAAATCAGCGGCCTGCGCCGGGGGGAACCCGCCTGCAGTAACCAGGACTAACAGCGATGATGTCAGGAACGCCTTGAACCCGGCCGGTTTTACCAGGGATACGATTGTCATTGTTGTCTCCTTCTTGCTGGGTGAGAGGGAAAAAATGTGGGGTTCAGACACACAGACGCTACTGACGTTCCCCGGGGTCCGGTAACCTTGGCAGCACCTGAAACCGACCGCAGCAGGCACCTGTATGCTTTGGAAAAATTCCAGTCAACGCTACGGCATGATTGCGCAACTGCTGCACTGGTCAGTGGCGGCGCTGATTATTACCCAATTTGTCCTGGCAAACATCGCCGAGCGCGTGGGCAGCCAGACCCCAAGGACGCCCATGGTCATGCTGGAGCAGATGAGCTGGTTGGCCAGGCACAAGTCGGTGGGCATGCTGATTCTGGGCCTGGCACTGGTGCGGATCTGCTGGCGCTTTATCTCCCCGCCACCACCTTTGCCCAGGGCCGTGCCGGCCTGGCAGCGGCTGGGTGCGGGCATCAGCCATTGGTCGCTCTATGCGCTCTTGTTTGCGCTGCCCCTCACCGGTTGGCTGATGTCCTCAGCCACCAATTACCCGGTCAGTTTTTTTGGCTGGTTCAGTTTTCCGGATCTGGTGGCACCCAGTCGCAGCCTGGCCGACAGCCTGAAGGCCAGCCATCACCTGTTGGCCAAAATATTATTTGTGCTGGCCCTGCTGCATATTGCAGCCGCCATGAAACACCACTTTTTCAACCGGGATGATGTACTGCGGAGGATGCTGCCTTGGGGGCGATAAGACGACTACCAGGCGTTGCCAGGGTCCTGCTGGCGCTGTTACTCATTACCAGCGGTGTGCTGCTGGCGGCACAGACAGAAGCACCCGCCCGTCCGGAAACCCAACCGGAACGCCGCTGGCAGTTGGATATGGATGCCAGCCGCATTGAGTTTCGTGCCCAACAGGCGGGCGCCCGGTTCCGAGGCCAGATCCGTGCCTTTACCGCGGAGATTCAGTTTGATCCCGCCGATCTGGCGCAGAGCTTCGCCTGGGTGGCCATGCAGACCGCCTCCATCGACAGCGCAGATGAGGAACGGGATGAAGTGCTGCAGACTTCGGAGTGGTTTGCCGGCAACGCCTATCCTGAAATTTACTTTGTCGCCAACGAGTTCGAAGCGCTGGGCAATAACAGATTTCAAACCCAGGGCCTACTGCATGTGAAGGGCCTGGGCCATCGCGTGCCCTTCAGTTTTGAGGTGCGTGAAGACCAAGGTTATTGGCTGCTCAACGGCAGCGCCCGGCTGGACCGTCTGGCATTGTCACTGGGCACGGGAGAATGGGCCGACACCAGCATGATCGGCCGCCAGGTGGAAGTGGAAGTCAGTTTACGGGCGCGTGTGGGAGCAGTTGACTGAGCCAACGCCGCCGCAACTCAAATGCCAACCCCCGCAATTGCACATCCGTCAACGGCTGACTGGTGTCCACCACAAACACCGACGGGTGCTCCAGATTCAGGCCATGATGCCGCCGCTGTTGCGCGGCCAGTACCTCGAGATCCGCATCCGAGGGATCCGTGCCCGCTGCCGCCCGGGCACGGATACGCTGTACCAATACTTGCTCCGGTGCCCGCGTATGCAGAATGACCCAGGGCACGTCCAAAGACTCCGCCATCCGCACAAATCTGCCGCGCTCTGCGGCGTCCAGAAAACTGGCATCCACCAGGCAATGCACGCCGGCCTGCAGCAAGCCTTGGGTGAGGCGCAGCAGATGCTCATAGAGCAAACGGCTGTGGGCGGGGCTGTATATTCCACCCGCGACAGGAGCCCGGGCTAAAGACGCCGGATCAGGCGTAAACAGACGTTTCCGCTCCAGGTCCGATCTGATGCGTACGCCCGGCAAGCGGCTCACCAGCTCGCCGGCAAGCCAGGATTTTCCTGAACCGGACAGTCCGCAGGTCAACACCAACCCGGGCGCCTTGGCCTGGGCCCAGCTTTCTGCCAGTGCCAGATGGGCCAGCAGCTCCTGGCGTTGCTGCTCACCGGCTTCGGTGGGCAGGCCCAGCTGCAATGCGCGTAGCGCCGCCACCTTGGCTCTCACCATGGCTCGGTAGACCAGGTAGAAATCCAGCAGCTGTGCACCCTGGTAGTCACCAGTGGCGGCCAGCCAGGCATCCAGCACGGCAAAACCCAGATCCTTGCGGCCCAGGTACAGGCAGTCCATCAACAGAAATGCCAGATCGCTGATCAAATCCACCCAGCGCAATGCGGGATCAAACTCCAAACAATCAAAGGCCTGGATGCGGCCATCCAGCCAGACCAGATTACCCAGGTGCAGGTCACCATGGCATTCTCGGATCCAGCCTTCCTGCTGTCGTTGCAGCAGCAGTGGTTGTAACTCCTCGTAACGCTGCCGAGTCCAGCGCTCCAGCGCAGACAGGCGCTTGCCTAGACTTTTCGGACCCGACGCGCTGGGCGCCGATTTGCCAGCGCGCACCGGCAGCCAGGCCGGAGGATGCAGATCCGGTACCTGGTCCCGGGACTGCCCCAGGGTAGGTGCCCGTGCCAGCATGCGTTGCAGGGCCGTGAAATTATCCAGCATGGCGACCAGCACCTGGGAGGGCGCGCCGTAGGGCGAACCTGGTGCGGTGCGGGGCAGGCGACCATGGATCTCCGCGAGTGCCTCACCGAAGGCAGCAAAATCGGCAGCTATGCGTTGCCCAAGCTGCGACTTCAGTTCGGCGTCCGGGGGGAAGCGGCGCATCTGTACGGCGTAGTCCAGAATCCTGGCCTCGGGCGGTGGTTGCGCGCACAGCCGCAGACCACTATCCATGGCCACCAACGCTACCACCCCCAGATACAGGTCGGGGGCAAAGCGTTGATTGCACCTGAGCTCTTCTACACAGAAATGCTGCCGGCGTTGCAGGCTGGAGAAATCAAGAAATCCCAATTGCACGGGCTTCTTGAACTTATAGGCCAACGTTGGTGTGAGCAGCACCCAGGAGGCATGGGTCTCAATCAGGCGCTCCGGCACGACGTCCAGCGCCTCCCCGGCCAACAGTCTTGGTAGCCAGTCCGGTTGTTCCATGCCACCCCCTAATCGGATCCCCAGCTTGGGCCTGCAAATCGCCGGGGTCAATCTATGCTGAAAACATGATGCCCCGCTATCCCACCGTCTCCGCCTGCGGCCTGGCGCTGATATTCAGCCTGGCCCTGCTGCAATGGATGTTCCTGCTGGAGCAGCCGGCTGCACCCGATAGCTATCCCTGGCCACTCGGACCAGGTATCAAACCCAGTACCGCAGGCCTGTTGCCGACGCCTGTTGTCGCGCTCCAGCGGGCGACGCCCCTGGTAGCAACCCCAGCTACAGCAAGCGAACCTGAGCTGCCCACAGACGTATCTGTACATAACATCGCGCTCTCCCTGCACGAACTACAGGCACTGGCAACCGGGGATACGCTGAACCTGATCCTGCCCCAGTTGCAGGAAGTAACGCTGACCGTGATCCAGGTGCGAGAACTGCCAGGCCAGCGAGTGCTGCGC
>JBJHDG010000224.1:0-4555 GCA_050486425.1 Pseudomonadales bacterium
GCACCGAGCTGCGACCACCGCCACCACCGAAAATATCACCGAACACATCGCTGAAAATGTCGGAGAAACTACCGCCACTAAAACCACGGCCACCCCCCATGGCGCCCGGATCCACCCCGGCCAGACCGAAGCGGTTATAGGCTTCGCGCTTTTCCGCATCCGACAGCACTTCGTAGGCTTCGGTGGCTTCCTTGAATTTTTCTTCTGCTTTGGCATCGTCCGGATTGCGATCCGGATGAAACTTCATGGCCAAACGCCGGTAGGCTTTTTTGATGTCTGCCTCGGCGGCATTCCGCTCCACACCCAAGACTTCGTAGTAGTCACGCTTGGCCATAATGTAGTCCTGCACCCATCAAGGTTGTGCCGACCCAGGGTCGGCACAGAGAAAAAGGGCGCATGCTGCGACAGCCTGCGCCCGAACGCAATCAACCGCTGTAATCAGTTGTTACGCCCATCTTTGTCTTTGATTTCTTCAAACTCAGCATCCACGACGCTGTCATCGTCGGCGCCGTTACCGCTGCTGCCGGCTTTCGCATCGGCCTGACCATCACCAGCCTGGGCTTGCTCGGCGTAGAGCTTCTGCGCCAAGTTGGCAGAGGCCTCCGACAACGCCTGGATGCGGGATTCGATGGCTGCCTTGTCGTCACCTTTGATCGCTTCTTCCAGTTCGCTGGCCGCCTTCTCGATTGCCTGCTTCTCACTGTCGCTGGCTTTGTCCCCGGCATCCTGCACGGCTTTGCGGGAAGCGTGAATCAAGCCATCGGCCTGGTTACGCAGCCCCACCAGCTCCTCGAAACGGCGGTCTTCTTCGGAATGGGCTTCCGCATCCCGCACCATGCGTTCGATTTCATCCTCATTCAGACCGCCAGAGGCTTTGATCTGAATGGATTGTTCCTTGCCAGTGGCCTTGTCTTTCGCCGACACGTGCAGGATGCCATTGGCATCAATATCAAAGCTGACTTCGATCTGCGGCATGCCGCGCGGTGCCGGCGGAATATCCGCCAGATCGAAACGACCCAGGGATTTGTTACCCGCAGCCTGCTTGCGCTCACCTTGCAACACATGAATGGTCACTGCCGTCTGGTTGTCATCGGCAGTGGAAAACACCTGCTGCTTCTTGGTGGGAATGGTGGTGTTCTTTTCGATCAACACGCTCATCACCCCACCGAGGGTTTCAATACCCAGGGACAAAGGCGTGACATCCAACAGCAGCACGTCCTTCACATCACCGGACAGCACCGCCGCCTGAATGGCAGCGCCAATGGCCACGGCTTCATCCGGGTTCACGTCCTTGCGCGGTTCCTTGCCGAAGAAAGCTTTCACCTTCTGCTGCACCAGCGGCATCCGCGTTTGACCACCCACCAGAATCACTTCGTCGATATCCGATGCTTTCAGACCGGCATCCTGCAACGCCACCTTGCACGGCGCCATGGTGCGTTCCACCAAGGATTCCACCAGAGATTCCAGTTTGGAGCGGGTCAGTTTCTGCACCAAATGCTTGGGCCCACTGGCATCCGCCGTGATATAGGGCAGGTTCACTTCCGTCTGTTGACTGGAAGACAGTTCGATCTTGGCCTTCTCCGCCGCCTCTTTTAAGCGCTGCATGGCCAGGGGATCGCCGCGCAGATCCATGCCGGAGGATTTCTTGAATTCATCCGCCAAATAATCGATGAGCGCTTTGTCGAAATCCTCACCACCCAGGAAGGTGTCACCGTTGGTGGAGAGCACTTCAAACTGCTTCTCACCATCCACGTCGGCGATTTCGATGATGGAAATATCGAAGGTGCCGCCACCCAGGTCATAGACCACGATCTTGGCGTCGCCACGATGCTTGTCCATGCCGTAGGCCAGCGCCGCTGCGGTTGGCTCATTGATGATGCGTTTTACTTCCAGACCAGCGATGCGGCCGGCGTCCTTGGTGGCTTGGCGCTGGGAATCATCGAAATAGGCAGGCACGGTAATCACCGCTTCGGTGACCGGCTCACCCAGATATTCCTCGGCAGTCTTTTTCATTTTCTTCAGCACTTCGGCCGAAATTTGCGGCGGTGCCAGCTTCTCGCCCTTCACTTCCACCCAGGCATCACCATTGGGTGCGCCCACGATCTGATAGGGCACCATCTTGATGTCTTTTTGCACCACATCGTCTTTGAACTTGCGGCCGATCAGACGCTTGATGGCAAACAGGGTATTGATGGGATTGGTTACCGCCTGGCGCTTGGCTGATTGCCCCACCAGAATCTCGCCTTCTTCGGTATAGGCGATGATGGAAGGCGTGGTGCGGTCGCCCTCTGCGTTCTCGATGACCTTGGGGTCCTTGCCATCCAGAATTGCCACGCAGGAATTGGTGGTACCCAGGTCGATGCCGATGATTCTGCTCATAAGTGTTCGTCTCCGTTGCTGCTGGTGCCCCGGCCTGGCCCGAAGGCTGCCTGCGGCGCTCTTGGGCGCTTATATTGGCCCGGGTGGAAAAACTTCAAGGGCGTGTTAAACGGTTTCGTCTTAAACGGTCTCGTCGAGGATGGAACCTGGTTCACTGGGGTCCTGCCCCCTGCCGGGTCCCGTATTGGCCCCTGTGTTGGCATGAGGCGCCGGACCTTTGCCCGCGCCACCGCCACCGCCCTCGCTGCCGGCTGGCGCCTTGGCCACAATCACTTTCGCGGCGCGCACCACGCGACCATTGAGCACATAGCCCTTCTGCAATACCTGCAGTACGGCATTGGGCTCGGCATGGGGACTGGGAATCATGCTCATGGCTTCATGCAGCTGAGGATCAAAGGGCTCACCCAGGGGATCCAGCATGCTGACGCCATTTTTGCCAAGCACATCCAGAAACAGCTTCTGGCTTAAATCCAGGCCCTGGATGATGGCATCCAGGGTTTCATCCTGCGCCTGGTCGGCCTGGGCCCGGCAACTGTCCAGAGCGGCATCCAGGCTGTCCAGCACCGGCAACAGCTCGGCGGCGAATTTATCCAGGGCGAATTTGCGCGCGTTTTCGGTTTCCCGGGCCGCCCGGCGCCGTACGTTTTCGGCCTCGGCCTGGGCCCGTAACACCTGATCCCGGGCCTGGGCCGCATCCGCCTGCGCCTGGGCCAGGGCGGCGGCCAAATCGTCCTGGGATTGCTCTGCTGCGGCTGAAGACTGCTGCTCGTCGTTGAAATCCGCCATGAAAACGCCGTTCCTTCTTAAAGCTGCTGGATGATAGGCAAAAGCGCTGCCGGGCCGAACTGGCGGCCCGGGGCCTTATCTGGGGACAGGATGGAGAATTACAACCCCGGCAGGGTCGGCATCCGGGCAGCCGCGCCCATCAGTAATTCATGGCCGCGCCCAGCACCCGGGCGGTGACATCCACCACCGGGATCACTGTCTGGTAGGCCATGCGGGTAGGGCCGATCACCGCCAGCACACCGGCCACCTGGCCTCGCACCTGATAGGGCGCGGTGACCAGGCTGTAGTCGTCCAACGCGGCGTAGCCGGATTCATGGCCGATGAAGAGCTGCACACCATCGCTGACCAGGCACTTGTCCAGCAGATGCAGGATGTCACGCTTGCGGGAGAATGCCTCAAACAGCTGGCGCACATTGTCGGTATTGGTCTCATGGGCCAGCAGATGGGTTTCGCCGGCCAACACATAGTCATCGCTGTCCTCATCCACCTCGAAGGCCTTGGCCGCCACATCCAGCGCCGCCTGCATGAGCTGATCCATGCGGTCCTTATCCTGCTGCATGGAATCCAGCAGTGACTGGCGCACACTGAACATGGCCGTACCGGCATAACGCTGGTTGATGAAGTTGGCAGCCTGGGTAAGTTCCACCTCGCTGTAATCCCGGTCGGTATGGATCACCCGGTTCTGCACTTCGCGTTCATTCACCACCAGAATCACCAACACCCGGCGGTCACTCAGGGGCAGAAATTCCACATGGCGCAGGCTCACCAGTTCACGCCTGGGCAGGGTCACCAGCCCGGTCATACGGGTGATGCGGGACAGCATCTGGGAAGCGCTTTCCACCAACTCGGTGGGCGAGAGATCCGGGTTCAGCGCCTGCCGCAAGCCTTGCACCGCCGCCACATCCAGCGGCTGCACCGCCAGCAAGGCATCAACGAAATAGCGCAGGCCAGCGGTGGTGGGGACTTTGCCCGCCGAGGTATGGGGGGAGACCACCAGGCCACGAGATTCCAGGTCCGCCATGATGTTGCGCACGCTGGCACTGGACAGCTCGACCCCCGGCTGGTTGGCCAGGGCCTTGGACGGCACCGGCGTGCCCTCGGCCAAATAGCGCTCCACCAGCAGCTTGAACAGGTGCTGGGCACGGTCCTGAATACGGTCATCTTTGGGCTGGCGACTCATACGGCGATTTTCGCGTTTACGCTCAGTTCAGTTGGCTCATAGAATGGCCCGGCCGGCCGGTCTTTGCCTGGACCGGATCTGCCAGACCCGTCGGGGATTTTTATGCGGGTTTTCGCGCCGCAGTGCAAGTGCTGCGGGGTAACAGCCACCAGCCATCGAGCAAGCCGCCATGTTGCGCCTGTTGACCGTGTCAGACTTCGCCCTGGTCCA
>JBJHDG010000225.1:0-4544 GCA_050486425.1 Pseudomonadales bacterium
CAGCAGCCCCCAGACAGCGCGTAGCAGCACACCAACAGCTATGATGATCGCCAGCCACCGATAATCGAGAGCTTGTTGCGTTGTGCCTGGGTTCATGCAGTCAGTCCTTGGAATCAGGTTTGCAGTTAGAGTTGCACGCTGGCAGCCGCCAGCAGGATGCAGCCTGTGATCACAGCGGTGATCCAGGTTTCCGGATCGCGGATGGCAAAGAATATCGGATCCTCGTCCATGAAGCCGCGTGCCGTCACCATCCAGAGTCGGGTGATCCAGAGCAGTAGCAGGGGGGTGATCAGCCATAGCAGCTCTGGTGTCTGGTACAGCAGCGATACCTCAGGGGCGTTGATGTACAGCGCCAGAACCAACACAGAAAGGTAGCCGCTGGCAGCGCCCAGTGTTTGCAGAATCTGAATATCTGCGACACTGTATTCGCGACCTTTGGCCATCAGGGACGCGCCATCGCTGTTGGCGGCTTTTGCTGTCTCCCGTCGAGCCAGCTCCAGCAGTTCTGATACCCGCTTGACAATGGCCAGGCACAGGAAAATGAACATGGAAAAAGCCAGCAGCCAGAAGGAGAGGGCGACACCGATCGCAAAAGTGCCGGCGATTACCCGCAAGGTGTACAGACCCGCCAAAAGCAGGACGTCCAGACTGGATACGGCTTTCAGGTAAAAAGAATAGAGCAGCGTGGTAATCAGATACGTACCCAGGCTGAGCTGGAAGCCCCAGGGCAACAGACTGGCCAGCCCCAATCCAGTCAGAAGCAACAGGATGGCACTGATCACGCCGGTTTTGGCGGTCAATTTACCTGCGGCAAAGGGCCGATTGCGCTTGCTGCGATGGTGTCGATCCGCATCCAGATCGAACAGGTCGTTGATGATATAGGTGGCCGAAGCGCATAACCCGAAGCAAAGAAATGCCAGCCCCACTGCCAGCCAGGCCGAGGGCGACAGCAACTGCTGAGCGGTGATGAGCGGCACGAACAGCAGGCCGTTCTTGGCCCACTGATGCAGCCTGATTGCCTTCAGCCAAGTGCGCAGACCAGTTTTTGCCGCGGGCAAGTGCTGATGCTGTGGATGCTGTTGTCTGAGTTTGCGTGCCAGGCGCTGGGGTGCGTTGACGCTGATGGCGCGCCGGGCATGTTGCCAGATGGGTAGATCCACATAGGCATTGCCCGCGTAGTCGAAGCCACCTTCACCGAACCTGTGTAGCAGGTGGCGTGCCTTATTGTGGCCCGTGAGATTGGTCCGGGCATCTGATGCCAGTACCTCATCGAAGCAGGCAAGATGCGCGTTCACCTGTAGCGCGTAACTTTGATGTGAGCCGGTAACCAGGATGACAGGCTGGCCCTGGGCGCGGGCGTTATTGATCAGGTCAATAACCTTTTCATCATAGGGCAGCACCTGAATATCGATGCTGGCTCTGGCAGCCAGCTGAGCCTTCAGATAAGCCTTGCCTCGCAGCAGCCAGAAAGGTAGCAGGAAAATGATCCAGGGCTGATGCCGGAAGGCACCCAGCAGGCTTTCCATGGACAGGTCCGCCAGGATCAGGGTGCCATCAAGATCAATGCAAAGGGGGACCGGCCCAGTGGCAGAGGCTGTGCGCATGATTGCTCAGAATTCCTTGCAGCGGCTGGTTACTGGGCGGCCGATTGGCCAGGGCTGGCTAGGATATACTGCCAACCCAGATTGGCGAATATCAATTGGTAAGGATATTGTTGCCACACCCGCCCAAGGCAGGGAATTCATACCAAATTCACACAAAATTGCGCCGCGATGAAGACTGGGACTCAGTAACATGGCGCCTCCGCTCAAGAGCCGGTGTTCATGAACAGTTCCCTGCAACCCAGCGCACTCCCGCAGATCCAGGCGCAACCCGGGCCCGGCACCCGTTTGGTGGTTTCTATTGTTACCTGGCGTGCCGCGGCGCTGACCATAGACTGCCTGGCGTCTATTGCCCCGGAGCTGGAAGAATTACCGGGACTGCAGGTTTACGTGGTTGATAACGACTCCGGCGATGGCTCCGCCGAGCTAATCGAGACGGCCATCGCTGAGCATCACTGGCAGAACTGGGCCACGCTGATCCGGGCACCTGGCAACCATGGTTTCTCCGCAGGCAACAACATTGCCATTCGGGAAATGCTGCGCCGCCATCCGGCAGCAGATTATGTGTTGCTGCTGAACCCGGATACCCTGGTGCGGCCAGGTGCATTTGGAATCCTGATGAATTTTCTCGATCAGCATCCTGATGTAGGCATTGCCGGCGGCCGCAGTGAAGATCCGGATGCAACGCCACAGCTCTGCTGTTTCCGCTTCCCCAGCATGCTGACTGAGTTTTCCCTCTATTTGGGTTTGGGACTGTTCGATCGCTTGGTGGCGCGGCATCTCACCAGGGCCGAAATCCCCAAGGCGCCCAAACCCATCGATTGGGTTTCTGGTGCGCTGATGATGGTACGGCGTACCCTGATTCAGCAAATTGGCCTGCTGGATGAAGGTTACTTCCTGTATTTTGAAGAAACGGACTTCACACTTAGGGCCAGGCGGGCGGGTTGGAACTGCTGGCATGTGCCCCAGAGCCGGGTGGTGCATCTGGTGGGGCAGAGTACAGGTGTCACCAAACGTGACCAGGCACCCCAACGGCTGCCAGCCTATTGGTATGAATCCCGCCGTCGCTACTTTCTGCTCAATCATGGTCGCCTGTATGCAGCCGTGACAGATCTTCTGGTGTGCATGGCCGTGCTGCTGAACCGATGCAAAGCCTGGGTGCTGCGGCGACCGGAGGCGGTGAAACCTTATTTTTTACGGGATCTGTTGCGCCATAGTGCGTTGATCAAGGGGCGGGCCAGCCTGGCCCCCAGGCGCATCGATGTCTGAGTGCAGTTAGGACGCAGCCAAAATGAAAACGGCCACCCTGGGGTGGCCGTTGCTGTTTTCGGACATGGGAGCCTGCGGCAGTATCGGCGCTCAGTGCTGGTGCTCAGTGCTGGTGGATGGAGCGCCGGGCACGGCGTGGGCGCCTGGTGTTGATGCCTGCCAGTACCACCAGACCGGTGGCGGCCAGGGCCAAGGACAGCACCAGCAGGTTGAATCCAAAGCCGGCATGCGCCGGTTGATCCCACTGCTCTGCGGCCTGGGCGGCAACCTGGATGGCTGGAACGCTGGTTTGCTCCGCGGCCTGGGAGGCTGGCATATACCAGAAACTGGCGGCGCTCAGGGCCAAGGCGAGCAGCGTGCTGGTCAGTACTAATCTCATAAAATCCGTGTCCGAAATGCCTGACGACAATGAAAGGGGGCGTCGAAAAACTGGCGCCATAGTACTTGACCTGGATTAAGAAAAGGTTACTTGCTTGTACGGCCGGCGTAAGCGGACTGTGAAAGATGTATGCAGATGTAAGTCCGTGCGCTGGTGCCCCCTTCAGAGACAGGAATTTGACGGTCGCTCACCTGCAGACCCTGGGGTAAGCTGGCGCGAATTTTTTCAACTGGAGGAGTCCTTATGTCACAGCTACCTACCCAAATGTTGCAACTGCAGTCCATGGTCAGCGCCGCCGGCGAACTGGTGCTGTCGCTGGCCGAAGTGCCCGTGCCCCAGCCCAAGCCGGGTCAGGTCCTGGTACAGGTGATGGCGGCACCCATCAACCCGTCGGATTTGGGGCTATTACTCGCCGGCGCTGATCTGGACAGCGCGCAGGCCGGCCAGGATGCCAACGGGCGCCCACAGGTAAAAGCCCAGGTGCCACCGGCGGCTATGCCCGCGATGCGGGCGCGATTGGATCAGGCTCTGCCGGTGGGCAACGAAGGGGCAGGGGTGGTGGTACAGGCAGGAGAGGGCGCTGAGGCGCTATTGGGCCGCACAGTGGCCATATTGGGGGGTGCCACATACAGCCAATACCGCGCCCTGCCCGCAGTGGCCTGCCTGCCCATGCCAGATCAGGTAACCCCCAGGGAAGCGGCATCTTGTTTCGTTAATCCGCTGACCGCCCTGGGCATGGTGGAAACCATGCGTCTGGAAGGTCACAAGGCCCTGGTGCATACCGCTGCGGCCTCCAACCTGGGACAGATGCTGAACAGGCTCTGTCTGGAGGAAGGCATCCCGCTGGTGAATATCGTGCGTCGGGAGGAACAGGTGGAACTGCTCAAGGCCCAGGGCGCGCAATATGTCATCAACAGCAGTGCACCGGATTTTTCCAAAGCCCTGGTGCAGGCATTGAAGGAAACCGGGGCCACCTTGGCTTTTGATGCCACTGGCGGTGGTGAGCTCGCCGGCCGCATCCTGGGTTGTATGGAAACCGCGTTGAGTGCCACCGAGGCCCAGTTCAGCCGTTATGGCTCCAGCACCCACAAGCAGGTTTACATCTATGGGGGTCTGGAGCGTTCACCCACGGTGTTGTATCGCAACTATGGGATGGCCTGGGGCCTGGGCGGCTGGTTGCTGACGCCGTTTCTGGAGCGCATTGGCCCAGAGGCTGCGCAGAAACTTCGGGAACGGGTGGCGGCCGGCATCAAAACCACCTTTGCCAGCAGCTATACCCATGAAGTGTCTTTGGC
>JBJHDG010000226.1:0-4527 GCA_050486425.1 Pseudomonadales bacterium
GGCCTCGGCTGCCGCCATTATTGGTGGTGGCGGCCGGGTGCCTCAGCCAGGTGAGATTTCCCTGGCCCACCAGGGCGTGCTGTTTCTGGATGAGTTGCCGGAGTTCAACCGCCAGGTCTTGGAGGCCCTGCGCCAGCCCTTGGAGAGCCGGGAGCTGGTGCTGGCCAGGGCGAATCTGCGGCTGCGCTTTCCGGCAGGATTCCAGTTGGTGGCCGCCATGAACCCCTGCCCGGTGGGGCGCAGCTGTGAGCCCGCCAGTTGCCTGTGCAGCCCGAGTCAGCAACGTCAATACCAACGCAAACTCTCCGCCCCCCTGTTGGATCGCATCGATCTGCACCTGCAAGTGCAGCCGGTGCCACACGAGCGCCTGCTGGCCAGTCCCGGACAACCTGAGGCGGCCCGGCTACGCCAGCAGATCGCTCAGGCCCGGGAGCGGCAACTGGCGCGGCAAGGGGTGCCCAATCAGCAACTCAGCCAGGCCCAGCTGCTGCGGGTTTGCGCATTGAGCGCTGCGGATCGGCATTTTCTGCTCCATGCCGCCACCCAGCTGGGCCTGTCAGCACGTGCCTGTCATCGCCTGCTGCGAGTGGCGCGCACCCTGGCCGATCTGGCCGGGCGCGCGGAAATCCTGCGGGAAGATTTGGAAGAAGCGCTCTGCTACTGACGCAACAACGACTCCAGCTGAGCTGGGCACTGCCACCATACAGGCGGAGCAATGTGTGCAATCAGAGGCTGTCCAGCAGCAGATCCAGGGATGCGCGCAGCTCATCGTCGGAGCAGTCCATGCAGGTCCCTTTCGGCGGCATGCCGCGAATGCCATCTTTGGTGTGCGCCCAGAGCGTATCCATACCCTGTGTCAGGCGCTCGGTCCAGTCCCCAGGCGCGCCCTTACGCGGTGCACCGGCGGCGCCCGTGGTGTGGCAGGCGAAGCAGAAGCGATCGTAGACTTCCTGGCCGGAGCGGGCCGGCCCGGCAGCCGCCGGCGCTGCCGCCACCTGCACACCTTCGCAGGTTTCACCCTGCAGACAGACCCGGCCAAAGGGCTGCAGGCGCTGACGAATCTCATCATCCGTACCCGGCGGCACCCGGCTCGCCTCGGCGGTATTCAGCATCAGCAACAATGCCAGGCTTACAGCAGCAGCAAACAGCTTGTTCAAAACCCTACTCCCAGTCAGTGAGGCCCCAGTCAATGAGGCTGGGCAACGGCGCGCGATTATAGCGGAGGCCACCGCCGGGCGCGACAGCAGGTCGGTTGCCCGCGACGCCGCTGTAACCGCTGGCGATCTCGAAGCCTAGATCAGCTCAGCCGGCGTCAGGCTGAACGCCTGCATGACCTGATCAGCGTAATCAATACGACCACTGAGGACCTTGGGATCCCCGTGGCACAGGCGCAGACAGGCTTCCGCCATATGTTCCACCGGCGTTACCCGATCCTTGTTGCGCTCGGTGATGAGCCGGTGATGAATCACGCCCGGCGTGGCCACCAGCCCCGGTGAAATCACATTGACGCCAATGCCATGGCTGTAAACCTCCTGCGCCAACCCCGTGGTAAACCGCTCCAGGGCCGCCTTGCACATGCCATAGACGGTGCCACCACCGCCTGGCGCATCCTTGCGCGGATGCAGCGCCGCATGGGAGGAAATATTCAGGATCCAGCCCCGGCCCCTGGCTTTCATATCCGGCAGTACCAACTGCGCCAGTTCGAAAGGCGCAATCACCTGCACCTCGAACATGAGCCGGTAGCGTTTTTCCGGGAAGGTTTCCACGGGAATGAAGTAGGTGATGGCCGCATTGTTCACCAGAATATCCACAGCGCCGAAGGCGTCCTTGGCCGTGGCCACCAGACGCTGCCGATCTTCCGTGCGAGACAGATCCGCCTGCACCGCCAGCGCCTGGCCACCGGCGCGATTGATGTGGTTGACGGTTTCGTTCAGCGATCCCGGCAAGGCATGGGCATCCGGATCCAGGGTGCGCGCTGACACCACCACCTTGGCGCCTTCCATGGCAAAACGGCGCGCCAAGGCTTCGCCGATACCCCGGCTGGCGCCGGTAATCAGGGCCACCTGGCCCGCCAAAACCCCGTTGGCATTTATGCTACTCATCGGCCCACTCCCCTGTGATTGACTCAATGCTGATAGATTCGCGCCGGCCGGTTGCTAATGCCGGTCAACAACTCATAACTGATAGTACCCACCTGGGCAGCCACTGCATCCACGCTGATCTGGGTACCGAAAAATTCCACCCAGTCACCCTCCGCCGGTGGCTCGGCCAGGTCATCCAATGCCACCGCGGTGAGATCCATGGAAATCCGCCCCCGAATGGGCAGGCGCTGGCCGGCAAAGGCAGCGCTGCCCAGATTCGATAGCTGGCGGGGCAGACCATCGGCATAGCCCAAACCGACAATGCCCAAGCGCACTGCTGCTGGGCTGGTATAGGTGGCGCCATAACCCACACTGGCGCCTGCCGGCACCTGTCGCACCTGCAACAGGCGTCCCTCCAGGGTTGCCACCGGTTGCAGGTCACTGCGGCCTTGCACGAAGGGACTGCCACCGTAGAGGGCGATACCGGGACGGGCCAGATCGCCCTGAAAGTCGGCGCCCAACAGGGTGCCAGCGGAGTTACCAATGCTGGTGCGCAGACCAGGGAAGGCCGCCGCCAGCTGCTGCTTGGCCTGCTGGAACCGCGTCAACTGTAGCCTGTTGAGGGTATGCTCAGGAGTATCGGCGCAAGCCAGATGGGTCATCAGCAGCACCAGGTTCAAACTCTGCAGATCGGCCAGCTGCAGGTCCGCAAGCACGTAGCCCAGGCGGTTGATGCCGGTGTCCAGATGCAGCGCCATGGGTGCCGTACCCGCTGTACGCCAGCGGGCCAATTGCACGGGACTATTGATAACAGGAATCAACTGGTGCGCCAGGTAGTCTGCAACTTCCTCGGCCGCCGGGCCGGCAAACACATAAATCTGCACCTCGGCGTTTTGCGTTTGTGCCATCAACGCGCGCAAGGCAATGCCTTCAGCCAGGGTCGCTACGAAAAAACTGCGACAGCCCAACTGCAACAGCCGCGCACTCACGGCAGCCACACCCAGCCCATAAGCATCGGCCTTCACCACCGCAGCGCATTCGCCCACCACCTGGCGTTGCAAGCGTTGGTAATTGGCGGCCAGGGCACGCAGGTCGATGCGTAAACGGCTGGTGGCGGTCAAGGTGATTTCCGGCAATCCACAAAGGGCCATAGCCTACCAGAGGCCAGATTCCCCGCGTGCCGAATAACAGGTAAAAACCTGGGCTTATTGAATCCGGGCGGCGCGGGTGGCGGGATCCGCAGCCACTGGTGGCATCTCGGGTTGCAGCGCCAGCTCCGCAGCCTGATCAATCCAAGCCTGGGCCTGAATGCGGCCATCTGTCTGCAGCTGCTGCTCCAGCCAGGCCAGATGCCGGGGTGTCAGCACCGCCAGCTGATCGAAGAAGTAGATGCCGAGTTTGCGCAGCGCCTGCTGATCCTGCACGCCGATGCCCTGCACCAGGGTGAGGTCGTCGGGTTTGGCGGGGGCGTGGGACAGCAGATTGTCCGGTACCAGGGGCGCGTCCGGGTCCTGTCCGGCCGCCGGTTCGGTTTCCGACCCACCCGACTTGCTCTGCTTGCGCACCAGCGTGATAAGGCGGGCATTTTCTGCCTGGCTCTGTTCCAGCAACTGTTGCATGGCAAACAGACTTTGTTCCTGGCGCGAGAGTTCTTCTTCTACCACCTGCAGCCGGCGCTGGGTCTGGGCCAGCCGGCGACGCTCGTTGGCGGCTTCTGCGCTCTCAGGTGATTCCGCGTTGCCGGCGGCTGGCGTTGCTTTCACCTCTGACTGGACCGCGGCCGTCGGGGCACCGGTGACGGAAAATCCAGCCAATTGGGCTTCCAACTCCAGCGTACGGCGCCGCCGTTCTTCCATGGACTGCATCAGCTCAACTTTCAGCTGCTGCATCTCACCCATTTCGGCCTGAGCCTGGCGCAGCGCCTGTTCCAGAACCTGAATATGAGCCTGCTTCTCCTTCAGCGTCACCATCAGCTTGCCCGCCTTCGCCTGCCATCTGTCGGCATCTGCCGCTGCCTTGGCAACAGTCTTGGCGACAGCGGCGGTTGGCACTGCCGCCTGTTCCTGGTTGGCTTGGACCGACGGCTGCAGCTGCTTGCTGCTGCCACGCCAGAGCCGGCCGACAATAAACCCGGCCACCGCCAGTGCGCCGCCGAAAAGCAGAATGTCCAGGGTGCTGTATTCCATGCCGGTCACTTGCGGTTGCTGCCCAGAAGAAAGGTCATGCTGCCGGGTTGGGGATTACGAAACAGTTAGATGGGTCTCGAATTACAAAAAACGGGTAATTGGTCACGGACCTGGGGGAATGTTGATTTTGATCAGGTCTAGTCGCCGAGCCGAGCGGGGGTGGTGGCCACCAACCACGCGGGACGCGCTCGCCCGGCAGCGCCGGGCGCCCTCCCCGGGGGCTCCCCAGCCGGCCACCCTGCCGGCAGAGGGTCCCGCCA
>JBJHDG010000227.1:0-4466 GCA_050486425.1 Pseudomonadales bacterium
GATTTACCCCTGTTAGGAGGGAATTTATTCCCGACCCCTCGGGAGACCAGCGTCTGCAACCCGGAAAATCGCGAATGAATGCGCTCCTGCCCCTCCTGATACTGCTGCTGGCCACCTGGTGGCGTCTGCCGGCAGGGCCCTTGGTGCAGCATGATCTCTTGGCGCTGCTGCCCCAGGTGCATCCGGCTGAGATTCAGCGCGCCAGTCGTCAGCTGGCGGCACCCTATGAAAATCAGACGCTGTGGGCACTGGGTGCACCCTCGGCAGCAGAGGCGGTGGCAGGTGTGCGGGCCTTGCAGCAGCGGATGCAGGCCAGCGGCCTGTTTGCCCTGACGGATTTGTCTGCTTTTGGCGCCCAGCAACAGGCACTGATCAATCAGTTGCGGCCCTATCAGTGGCAGTTGCTCAGCGCGGCGGATGCCCAGGCACTAAGCCTGGACCCCGAGGCCTGGTTGCAGCAGCAACTGGCGCGGCAATACAGCCTGATCGGCGCCGTCAGTGGTCGCACCCTGCGCCAGGATCCACTGGGCACTTTCAGCCGTTTTCTGCAGCAGTGGCAGCAGCTACCGTCCGGTGCGACGCTGGTGGATGGTGTTCCCATTATCGCCCGCGATGGCCAGTTCTTTGGCCTGCTCAGTGCACAACCTTTGGCGGCTGCTTACGACCTGCAGGCCGATGCGGATGCCGGTAATCTCCTGGCGTTCTATCATCAGCAGCAGCATTGGGCGCAGCAAAAAACGCCGCCGCTGCAACTGCACGCCACAGGCGCACCTCTGTATGCAGCTTGGGGCGCCGCCAGCGCCAAGCGGGAAATTCAAACCATCGGTGGCCTGTCCCTGCTGACCATTGTGTTGCTGCTCTGGTGGCGTTTTCGTAGTGCCCGCGCGTTGCTGTTGACCCTCTGTACCGTAGCTGCCGGCGTGCTGGGTGGCGGCCTCAGCACGCTGCTCTGGTTCGGGCAGATTCATCTGTTGACCCTGGTGTTTGGTGTCACCGTGGTGGGCGCCGCGGTGGACTATGCGTTTCATTATCTGGCGGACAGTTTGCGGCCGAACTGGAACGCCCTGACAGGTTTGGCGCATATCATGCCGGGGCTGCGTTTGGCCTTGCTGACCAGTCTGTTGGCATTTTTGACCCTGACCTTGGCACCCTTTCCAGCGCTGCGCCAGGGCGCCTTTTTTGTGGCTACGGGTTTGCTTTGGGCCTGGTTGACGGTGGTATTGTTGCTGCCGCTATTCATGCGCCCGGCGCACAAGGCGCCCGCACTGCGTCGCTGGCAACCGCGCCTGCCACTGCCAAGAGGTTGGCTATGGGTGCTGGTGGCGTTGGTGGCCACGCCTGGGTTGCTGCGTTTGCAGTCCAGCGATGACGTACGCTTGCTGTATGCAGCACCAGCGCAGTTGCAGGCCGATGAACGGGTGCTTGCCAGCTTGGCACCGCGCCCACAAAGCAACCGTTTTCTACTGCTGCAAGCGCCGACACCAGCGGCGCTGCTGGCGCAGGAGGAGAGGTTGCGAACACGGCTGGATGCGGAGGTGGGCGCGCAGGCCTATCAGGCCAGCAGTCAGTGGCTGCCGTCGCCAAGCCGCCAGCAGTTGAATCGCGAACTGCTGGCTGCGTTGGCAACCCGCGAGTTGCTGCAGGACTATCTGCAAACATTAGGGTTTGATCCTGAACTGGCGCAATCGCATCTGGACGCGTTGGCAGCACCCGTGACAACGCTGACGCCGGCAGATGTTTTGCAATACTTGCCGCCGGCACAGGCCGCACTCTGGCTGGACTGCGCGGCAGCTTGCTACAGCGCCATCAGCTTGGCACCGGAAGTGGACGCAAGGCAGCTACAACCATTGCTTGGTGCCAGCATTATGCTGGTAGACCTGGTAGGTGATATCAATGCAGCGCTGGCGCACTACCGCCAGTTGGGATTTGGCTTGCTGGTGCTGGCATTGGTGGGCGCAGCGCTGTTACTCAGCCTCCTGCTGGGCTGGCGTCGGGCGTTGCCGGTACTGGCGGTACCGGTGCTGGCCATGCTGGTGAGCCTGGCCATGCTCGGCTATCTGGGCGTGCTACTGAGTTTATTCAACCTCTTGGCGCTATTGCTCATATTGGGTGTGGGTATCGATTACGCGCTGTTTTATCATTGCGCGGGGCCTGGAGGGCGCCCCAGCGCAGTCTTGGCGATCAGCATGGCGGCCTTGACCACGGCATTGGCGTTCGGGCTGCTGATCCTGTCAGCAACGCCGGTGATCAGCGCCTTTGGCATGACGCTGCTGCCGGGATTGGTGGCCGCCTATCTGCTGGCGCTGTTTTCGGCAAAACCTGATGAAGCCACAGTTGGGTATTCGCAGCAGTAACAACCGAGTAACAATGTAATCACCCAGGGAGCATGCATGACGGCAGAGCATGATGTGATCATTATCGGCGCCGGTCCTTCTGGCGCCATCGCGGCTGGCCTGTTGATCAAGCGAGGTTATCGGCCCCTGGTGTTGGAGCGCGCCACCTTTCCGCGATTTTCCATTGGCGAGAGCCTGTTGCCGCAGTGCATGGCCTTTATCGAAGAGGCCGGCATGTTACCGGCGTTGCTGGCGGCAGCGCCTGGCCTGGGATTCCAATATAAAGATGGCGCGGATTTTGATCGTGGTGATCAGCACGGCACCTTCCATTTCGAGCAGAAATTCAGCCCTGGTCATGGCACCACCTATCAGGTGCGACGGGCGGAATTCGACAAATTACTGGCGGATGAAGCCGCCAAGGCTGGCGCCGATATTCGTTACCAGCAGGAAATCGTCGCCGTGGAGGTGGATGGCGCGCTGCCCAGGGTGCAGGTAAAAGATCTGGTCAGTGGTGAAGTCGCCTGGCGCACCTGTCGTTTTCTGCTCGATGCCAGTGGCTTTGCCCGGGTGCTACCCAGGTTGCTGGATCTGGAGGCGCCCTCCAACTTTCCCGTCCGCCAGGCCATCTTTACCCATGTGGAAGATCGTATTACCAGTGCGGATTTTGATCGCAACAAGATTCTGATCACAGTGCATCCCGAACAGCATGCCGTCTGGTACTGGACCATCCCCTTCAGTGATGGCCGCTGTTCCTTGGGCGTGGTGGCCGAACAGGCATTTCTGGCGCAGGTGCCGGGTGATTCCCCCATGGCGAAGCTGCAGCTGTTGGTGTCTCAGGCGCCGGATCTGTCCCGGCATTTGCAGCAGGCACAGTACGATACGCCGGCGCGAGAGATGATTGGCTACAGTGCCAACGTGAAATCCCTGTGTGGTCGCAACTATGCCTTGCTCGGCAATGCGGGTGAATTTCTGGATCCGGTGTTTTCCTCTGGCGTCACCATTGCCATGAAATCAGCCAGTCTGGCAGCGGCAGTGCTGGATCGGCAGTTTCGTGGTGAGGTGGTGGATTGGCAGGCCGAGTTTGCTCAACCGTTGCAGCGTGGGGTGAAAACATTTCGCACCTACGTGGAGGGTTGGTACGACGGCAGCTTTCAGGATGTGATTTTCTATGACGACAAGCCTGATGATATCAAGGCCATGATCTGTTCTGTGTTGGCGGGTTATGCCTGGGATGAAGACAATCCTTATGTGCGAGATCACAAGCGTCGTCTCAGCGTGTTGGCCAAGGTATGTCGCGGCGGCTGATTGTCCTACTGGCGCTGCTGGTGACTGCAGGTTGTGCCTGGCGTGAAACCTCACCCATGACCTTGCCGGTCCAGCGTGAGTTGGCATCGCCCTCGGCACTGGCTGCGGTGGATTTCCAGCAGGTGCTGCAGGTGCAGGCCGGATCGCGACAGTTTCAAATGCTGGTGACGGCCGAGCTCTGTGATGGCGTGCTGCAACTGGCGCTGCTGACACCCGCAGGCTTGCCGATGTTACAGATTCGTCAGGTGCAGCAATCGGTGCAGGTGCGGGGCCAGCCACTTCCGGCAGGGCTGACGGCCGAACAGATTCTTGCGGACTTACAACTGGTGTATTGGCCCGCCAGCGCATTGACGGCAGTCTGGGCGCCGGCTTGGACCCTGCAACAGCTGCCCGATGGCCGCCTGCTCAGTTATCAAGACGAGCCCGTGGTGCGCGTGCGGCATGCCGGTGATCCTTGGCAGACCGAAGTGGAGTTGGAGCACTTGATATTTGACTACAGATTACGGGTGGAAACCCTGGCATATATGCCACGAACGACGGACCTGTCTTGTGGCCAGTAATCACCTATGACGTTGGCGGCACTGCTACCCCATCAGGGTCCCATGCTGCTGCTGGATGAGTTGTTGGCGGTGGATGCCAGCAGCCTGAGCGCCCGCCTGCAGGTGCGGGCAACACCGGCATTGTTCCCCCCTGGAAGCAGCACGGTGCCAGCCTGGATGGGCTTGGAGTACATGGCCCAGGCGGTGGCGGCCTGGGCCGGCTGGCGGGAAACACAGCGCGGCCGGCAGGTGCGCCCCGGACTGCTCCTGGGCACCCGTAGCTTCAGCA
>JBJHDG010000228.1:0-4462 GCA_050486425.1 Pseudomonadales bacterium
GAGTGACGCCATGATCCAGGCCCTGGCTGCCCAGGGCGGTGTGGTGCAACTCAGTTTTGGCAGTATCTTTTTGCACCTGCCGCCCCATGAGTGGACGCACCAGCGGGATGAGGCGCTGGATTTTGCGGTTCGGGCGGGGCGTGTGGCGCCGGGTACTGACGCCGCCCTGGCATTTCGCGCAGAATATGCGGCCGCCAATCCCTATCCGTTCGCCACCCTGGATCAGGTGTTGGATCATATTGATCACTTGGTGGCGCTGGTTGGGGTGGCGCATGTGGGTATCGGCTCGGACTATGATGGCGTGGGCGATACCCTGCCCATCGGGCTTAAGGATGTGGCGGCCTTCCCTAATCTGATTGCGGGCTTGTTGGAGCGCGGTTATGCCGAGGCCGACATTGAAAAGATCCTGGGTCGCAATCTGATGCGGGTTTGGGAAGCTGTGGAAAATTACGCCAAGCGTGGAGGCATGGAGCCCTTATGTGTCGGTTATTGACATTGCTGTTGTTGGCATTCAGCTTGGGTGCCTGCACCCTGTATGAGCGGGGCAACGAGGCCAGAACCCTGGGCCAGGTAACTGATGATCTGGCCATCCAGAGCATCATCAAAACCCGCCTGCTGGACGATGAACAGGTGCGGGGGCTGCGGATCAACACCGAGGTGAACCGGGGGGTGGTAAGCCTGTACGGGCGGGTGAGTACCGAGGCTGAGCGAGAGCGGGTGCTGGCCATAGCCAGTGGCGTTCGCGGTGTGACCAGGGTGCGCGACCGCATGGTGCTGGTGCCGGAATAGGCCGTTGTTATGCACAGCCCCGGGTTAGCAGAGGCCTGGTTATATAGTCAATACTAATTCTTGAAATGCAACATAACCACTTGAAAAATAAAGATATAAAAATTGACTATTTGGCTGTTACGCCCGGTAACAGCAAACCAAGGCCAATGCAAGCCATTTAATCCCCAAAGTTATCCACAAGACTGAGTCAAATTAGCCCTCGGCCAGCCAGTCCCTGGCAGGGAGAAAATCGCTCAATAATGCTGCCTCCGGGCTGCCGGGCTCTGGCTGGTGGTTGTATTTCCAGGCGGCCAGGGGGGGCAATGAGGCCAGTACCGATTCAATGCGCCGGCCGGACTGCAGCCCATACTTGGTGCCGCGGTCGATGGCCAGGTTGAACTCCGCGTAGCGGCCGCGCCGGTACAGTTGCCAGTCCCGTTCCCGCTCTCCGTAGGGCATATGAATACGGCGCTGCAGGATGGGCATATAGGCGGGCAGGAAGCTATCGCCAACGGCCTTGACGAAGGCCAGGCTGGCGGCAAAACCATCCCGGCTCCAATCATCAAAGAAGATACCGCCAACGCCCCGGGCCTCCTGGCGGTGGCTGAGATAAAAGTATTCATCACAGGTTCGCTTCAGTTCGGCGTAGACCTCCGGCCCAGCCAGGTCACAGGCGGTCTTGGCCTGACGATGGAAATGCACACAGTCCTCGGTAAAGCCGTAATAAGGGGTGAGGTCAAAGCCGCCCCCGAAATACCAGACGGCAGGCTCGGCATCGACCTGAAACAGGCGCAGATTCATATGGGTGGTGGGCGCATAAGGATTACGGGGATGCACGATGAGCGAGATGGCCGCTGCCTGAAAGCCATGGCCAGCCAGCTGTGGGTTGCGTTCCGTTGCCGCCGGCGGCAGTGAGGCGCCAACGCTGTGGGTGAACTGAACTGCGGCTTTTTCCAGGTGACGG
Source organism: Pseudomonadales bacterium (assembly GCA_050486425.1). Taxonomy (GTDB): domain Bacteria; phylum Pseudomonadota; class Gammaproteobacteria; order Pseudomonadales; family Azotimanducaceae; genus SKXG01. The sequence continues at coordinate 1,733 of JBJHDG010000228.1, forward strand.
CCCTGTTCCAGCACTCTGGGGCGGGCCAGGCCGCCACCGGGACTGGGAAACTCCTCCAGACTGAAGCTGGCCTCGGTGTCCAATGCCGCCAAGGTCGTGCAGATCTGCGTCTGCAGCTGGGTGAAATATCGGGTGACGGCTTGGATATCAGGTTGTTCGGACATGGTTGCAGATACCAGGTTGTAGCCAAAAAAATCAAAGCCGACCGCCCTGAATGCATCCAGGGTGCGGCTACGGCCTCAGGTGGGCATTAAAATAGCAGGCCGCGGTTGAGCATGACCACCAGCAGAAACGCCAGCACGCTCAGTGCGCCGGCGACCAGCAGTGGCCAGAGGGGATAGGTGATCAATTCACCCTGGTGGTCTATCCGGGAAACTGTGCCCAGCACGGTGACACCTGTGACTTGACTCAATTGCTGGCTGCTCTGAAAGCTGGGGCGCAGCTCCGCCAGCAATACGGCGACCCCGGCGCCGGCACCCCAGGCCAGCAGCAACACGGCAGCACCCAGCACGGAGCGGCGGGGTCTTACGGGTGCACCATAAAGGCGCGGTTCGTCCAGAATCCGGAACTGGGTTTCTTCCACGGTGGCGGTGGCTTCCCGGGACAGCCGGGCCGCTTCCCGCCGTTGCAACAGTTCCTGGTAGCGCTGCTGGTTGGACTCGTAATCGCGGGTCAGCTTTGCCAGTTCCGCCTCCACCGCAGGGATGGTGGTGATGGCCGCTTCCAGCTCGGTTTTGCGACGTTCGAACTCTTCCAGGCGGGCACCAATACTGGCGGCTGTCGCTTCGGCGCGGCTGAGTTCCACCATGAACTCCGTGGCGACCCGATCACCGCTGATGCGGGCACTGGGCGCAGGGCCGTCGGCCTCCATCAGGCTTGCCAACTGTTCCCGGGTGGAGATCACGTCCGGGTGGTTATCCGTGAATCTGAGGCGGAGTTCATCCAGCTGCTGCTGCAGCGCCAGAATACGCTCGGCATTGAGACTGGCTGCCGAGCCGCCGGCCCGAATCTCATCGATACGCAGGCGCAATTGATCGCGTCGTTGCACGGCTTCGCGCAGTTCCAGGCGAATGTCCTGGACCTCTTCTCTGACCCGCTGCAACTGGGTGAAATAGGTTTGTCCTTCCCCGGGCATCAGGCCAACATTCTGGGTCTTGAAATCTGATAGACGCCGTTCAGCCTCGATCAGGCGTGCTTCAAACTCCTCAATTTGTTCCTCGATAAATGCCTGGGAGCGGGCAGTTTCTTCCTGGGAGCGACCCATGGAAGTGTCCACCAGAATCTTCAGCATGGATTGCACAGCCGCCAGTGCCACCTGAGGGTCCGGGTGCTCAAATTGGATCACCAGCTGATTGATGGGCGGACGCCCTTCCTGCTGTACATTGATATGACTGGCGAGTTTCTGCAGATACTTGTCCTGGTCGGCCTGGCTCAGCAGGTTAAGATCGGTGCCGACATCATTGGCAATGCGTTGCAGATTGCGGCGCGCTGTAAGGGTGGTGCGCGCCACTTCGATCAGCTCGGGTTGGCTGCCACGATCCTCGACGGCGAGGCCCTGTAACAGATCAATCAGAAAGGAGCGGGAGTCCACCGCCAGGCGGGTTTCGGCGCGATAGACGTCCGGCAACAGGCTCAGCACCGCCCAGCCCAGGATGCAGACGGGCACAGCCACAGCGATCACCAGCAGGTGCCGCCGCAGGATCAGGCGATAGTAATGCAGCAGTTGATCAATAATCTCTTGCATGGGACCGCCACTGGCGTGCTGTATTTGGCGCACATTTTATAGACACCGGAGCGGTGCAATGTAACGATTTGTGCCTGTTCCCTGCCAGCTTTTTCACACAGGAGTAATTCATGAGATGTGTAATGGCGCCAGGCTTGGAGTTGGATTTGCGGATGCCCGCAGCGCTCCAGTCCCAGCCGTTGGTGTTGGCGGCAGTACCGGTTCAGGATTGTCTGGCGCAACTTCTGCCCCAGGAACAGGATGCGCTGGGAGACGCCCTGCCGAAACGGACCCGGGAATTCAGCAGCGGCCGCCATGCTGCCCATCTCGCCATGGCCGCCATGGAACTGCAGGTGCAGCCGGTGACACTGGGCGAAGGCCGGGCGCCCATCTGGCCTCAGGGGCTGGTAGGCAGCATTACCCATACTAGGGATTTGGCCATGGCGTTGTTGGCGGCGACCGCCCAGATGCGCGGTCTGGGCGTGGATCTGGAGGAAGCTGAAGCCGTAACCCGGGATCTGTTTTCTGCGTTATATACCAGTCAGGAGCTGACCTGGATCGACGATCGGCGGTTGGCCACCCTGGTGTTCTGTGCCAAGGAGGCGATTTATAAAAGCATCTTTCCCTTGGCGGGTCAGTTTATTGATTTTCCGGAAGTGGAGATCAGTCTGGACAGCCTGGTATTACCGACACGTTTTTCAGCCCGCTACCTGGGCGACCATGCGCCCAGCCGGCAGCTGATGGCTGGACAGGGTTACATCCTATCGCTTCCGGGGCATGTACTTTGTGTATATCTGCTGCCCCAGCTTCAGTAGGCGTTTTCGCTGAGTAGTGAAAAGGGCGTGCGCATCAGAATCCACAGATCCAGTCCCAGCGACCAGTTGTTGATGTATTCAAGGTCCAGCTGTACGCGCCTGATCATTTTTTCCACGTTATCCGTCTCACCGCGATAGCCATGGACCTGAGCCAGGCCGGTAATGCCCGGTTTGACCCTGTGTCTGGCCATA
>JBJHDG010000229.1:0-4456 GCA_050486425.1 Pseudomonadales bacterium
CAGCAGAAGTCAGTGCCCAGATGATCGGTATCACCAATATCGACGATCGCGGGATAGAGGGCGTGGAGTTGGCTTTCGATCAGGTGTTGGCCGGTAATGCCGGTCGCCAGCGCGTAGTGCGTGACCTGCAGGGCAGGGTTGTTGAATCCGCCCAGATTCTGCAGCCTGCCGAGCCTGGCAGGGATATACGACTGACTCTGGATTCCAGGCTTCAGTACATGGCTTACACCGAACTGAAAAAGGCGGTCGCCCAACACAGGGCTCAGGCCGGTACTCTGGTGGTGCTGGATGTGCACACCGGAGACGTGCTGGCCATGGCCAACCAGCCGTCTTTCAATCCCAACTCGCGCAGGGACCTGAGCCCAGACGCTGCCCGCAACCGGGCGGTGACTGATACCTTCGAGCCTGGCTCCACCGTCAAGCCCTTTACCCTGCTGGCCGCTCTGGAAAGCGGCAAGTTTGAGGCCGACACGGTGATTGATACTCACCCAGGCAGGATGCGAGTTACCGGCAAGCTGATCTACGACCCGGTCAACTACGGTCGGCTCAGCCTTACCCAGGTGCTGGCCAAGTCCAGTCAGGTGGGTACAGTGAAAGTGGCAATGGAGCTGGATCCCGAAGCCATGCGCGACACCTTTGCCCGCATGGGGCTGGGCGATCAGCCGGGCACGGGATTACCGGGCGAGGTGGTCGGCAGTCTGCCGCAGCGCTACCAGTGGCGACCAATTGAGCATGCATCCCTGGCTTACGGTTACGGACTCTCCGTCACCGCGCTGCAGCTGGCCCAGGCCTATGCAGCCATCGGTAACGGCGGCCACAGCGTCGAGCCACGGATTCTGGTCGATGCGCCACGGATGCCTCAGCGCCGGGTGGCAGATGAGGATATGGTGCGGGAAATCCGCAGCATGCTTGAGGCGGTGATTACCCAGGGTACCGGTAGCCGGGCTGCGGTTCCTGGTTACTCGGTTGCCGGAAAGACCGGAACTGTCCACATGGTGGGCGCTAGCGGTTACGAACAGCATCGATACTCATCGATATTTGCCGGCCTGGCGCCGGCAGATAATCCGCGTCTTGCCATTGTCACTATCATCAGTGACCCCAGGGGTGACGAATACAGCGGGGGGCTGGTGGCGGCGCCCCTGTTCGGGCGGGTTGCCGCAGAGGCGCTCCACTTGATGGGTGTGCCGCCCGGCAGGGAAGAAGTTCTGCTGGCTGTCAGGGCAGGAGATCGACGATGACGATGAGCTGGCCGGTCAGCGCTAGAACCTTCGAGTTCCTGCTTGCGGGTATGACCGATTTCCCGGATCTGCCTGCAGCCAGTGTCACCAGTCTAAGTCTGGATAGCAGGCAAATTCGGCCTGGCGGGCTTTTTATCGGCCTCAGGGGCAGCAGGGTGCAGGGGGCCGATTTTATCGATGATGCTCTGGCAAGGGGTGCGGCAGCGGTGGTTGTGGAGACAGAGCGGGCGGCTGAGCTGAGCTTTCGCGGTGCAGTGCCGCTGGTGCAGGTTCCCAACCTGCGCGCCAGGGTCAGCGAGATCGCTGCCCGCTTCTATGATTTTCCCAGCCGCGCCATGTGGGTCGCCGGTATCACCGGCACCAACGGCAAGACCTCCTGTACCTGGTGGCTGCAGCAGCTGCTGGGTCTGTGCGGGGTCAGAGCAGTCTCACTCGGCACTCTGGGTCTGGCCAGCGGGACGGACTATCAGCCTGACCCTCAAGGTTTGACTACGGCGGATGCCGTTCGCGTTCAGGCGCTGTTGGCAGATTTGCGTCAGCAGGGTATCGAGGCAGTAGCCATGGAGGTTTCTTCCCACGGGCTGGATCAGCGCAGGGTTGAAGCAGTGGATTTTGATCTGGCCATCTTTACCAATCTGAGCCAGGACCACCTGGATTATCACACCGACATGGCCGCCTATGGGTGCGCCAAACGACGCCTGTTTGAGCTGCCCTCGGTGCGCCAGGGCCTGATAAACCTCGATGATCCCTTTGGCGGCGCGCTGATGGAGCGGTTGCGGGGTTCGCTCCAGCTTCTGAGCTACGGCCATAGCGCGACCGCAGATATTCGCGTCCGGAACAGTCAGGTCGGCCAGAGTCTGGAGGCTGATCTGGATACGCCCTGGGGAGACGTTCGTATCGCCAATCCCCGCATCCTGGGCGAATTTAATCTGGACAACCTGCTGGCGGTGCTGGGGGCAGCCTGTTTGCAGGGCGTTCCACTCGCACAGGCAGCCGCGGCAGTGGCCGACTTAACTCCTGTTCCCGGCCGGCTGGAAGTGATCTCCACTGAGCAGGATGACATACATGTGGTGGTGGATTTTGCCCATACCCCCGCAGCCGTGACGAGCGTGCTTCGGTTGCTGAGGCAGCATGCCGGAGGTCGTTTGTTATGCGTGCTGGGGGCCGGTGGCGACCGGGATCCCGGCAAGCGGCCGTTGATGGCGGCAGCGGCCTTGGAGCAAGCCGACCAACTGATCATTACCTCGGACAATCCGCGCAACGAAGATCCGGTGCGCATAGCTGCCGATATGGCGGCTGGCGTAACAGGTCGCGACGGTTACCAGATCCTGCTGGACCGGGCCGAGGCGATCAGTGCAGCCATCAGCTCGGCGCGTTCCGGCGACACCCTGGCCATCCTGGGCAAGGGACACGAAACCGGGCAGCAGTTCGGCGACCGGACACTGCCTTTCTCTGACCAGCAGCAAGCCAGAAAGGCGTTACAGGAACGACGCGGAGGTACGGCATGATCGGTGAGCACAGCCTCGCCGGCCTGGCCGCGCGCTACGGTGGCGTGGTCACTCTGCCGGACTGTGCGCTGCAGGGGCTATCCATCGACAGTCGGGCGCTTGCTCAGGGCGATATTTTCCTGGCATTGCGCGGGCAGCGTTTTGACGGTCATGACTTTATCCCCCAGGTAGTTAGCCAGGGAGCACGCGGGCTGATTGTCGAGCGGCCATTCCGCCAGTATCCGCTTCCCCAGTGGGTGGTTGACGACAGCAGGCTGGCGCTGGGCCAGGTGGCCCGCGGAGTGCGGATGGCCTCGAGTGCTGCTGTGGTGGGTATCACTGGCAGCACTGGCAAGACCACTGTGAAGACCCTGGTTGCAGCCATCTGTGCTCAAGCCGGCGAAGTGCTGGCGACGCGCGGTAATCTGAACAATGAAATAGGGGTGCCGCTATCCCTGCTGGCGCTGCAGCCGCAGCACCGGTACGCGGTGATCGAGATGGGTGCCGCCCAGCTCGGAGATATCGCCTATCTGGGTCAGATCGTGATGCCGGACGTTGCCCTGATCACCAACATCGGGGTCGCTCATATGGAGCGCTTCGGCAGCCAGCGCAATATCGTTCAGGCCAAGGGCGAGATCTACGAAAGCCTGGGTGAAGATGGCACCGCAGTGATCAACCTGGATACCACTGGAGCGGATTACTTTGCCCAGATAAGCCCGGTGCGCCAAGTTACCTTCTCCATGCGTACAGGCTGTGGTGCAGACATCTGGGCGGACAGGGTGATAACAGATGTCAGCGGAAGCAGCTTCGATCTGCATTACGGCGATCAGCTGGCTCCGGTGCGGCTGGCATTGCTGGGCCGCGCCAATGTAGACAATGCTCTGGCCGCCGCCGCCGTCGGCCGGGCGCTGGACCTCGATGTCCGGCAAGTGGTCGCCGGGCTGGAGAGGGTTCGCCCGGTAGCGGGAAGACTAAATCCTGTGCAGGTAGGCGGCGCCACCCTGCTTGACGACGCCTACAACGCGAATCCGGCCTCGGTGCGGGCCGCCATAGCGGTACTGGCTGAATTTTCGGGCCGGCGCGTGCTGGTGCTTGGGGATATGGGTGAGCTGGGCCCGCAGGCGGAGACCATGCACAAGGAGGTAGGTGAAACGGCGCGGCAGGCAGGAATTGATATGTTGCTGGCCACCGGCCCACTCTCGGCCGCTGCAGTGAAGTCCTTTGGCGAGGCCGGCCGCTGGTTCGCATCCTACGCCGATCTTGCGGCCTTTGCCGAGGCGGAACTCAAATCCGGTGATACCTGGCTGATCAAGGGCTCGCGCAGCGCCGGCCTGGATCGCCTGGTGACTCATCTCAGCAAGGGGGAAGGCGCATGCTGCTCTGGTTAACTGAATATCTCGCGCAGTACTACTCCGCCTTTAACCTTTTCAGCTACCTGACGTTCCGGGCCATCCTGGGGGTTCTCACCGCGCTGATTATCTCGATGGTATTCGGCGGACCCATGATCAGGCGTCTCAACTACATGCAGATCGGTCAGTCGGTGCGTGACGACGGTCCGCGCTCACATTTGCAGAAGTCCGGCACGCCCACCATGGGTGGGGCACTGATTCTGCTGTCCATCTTTATCAGCACCCTGCTCTGGGCCGACCTGGACAACAGGTATGTGTGGATTGTGCTGGTGGTCACCTGCGCCTTTGGCGCAATTGGCTTTGTCGATGACTACCGCAAGGT
>JBJHDG010000230.1:0-4445 GCA_050486425.1 Pseudomonadales bacterium
CCACACACCTGCTTCGGCGGCGTCGGTTGCAAATATGGGGCTGGCTGCTAGAATCCTCCGGCTGACCGGACGGTCAGTCAGTTCTCGCCTTGCCCCCAGGCGTTCTCAGGTTGGTTACATCCATGCACAGCTCCGCCAGCGACAGTCAGGGCGACTCTGCCCGTACCAGGATATTGCAGGCCGCCAAAGACCTGTTTGCCCAGCACGGCTATGCCGGCACCTCGGTGCAGGAAGTGGCCAGTGTGGCCGGGGTCAGCAAGGCCAATATCTTTCATCACTTTGCCAGTAAGGCGGGTCTGTACACGGCAGTGCTGGATAACGCCACCCAATTGTTCCAGGACGACCTGGCGGCGCTGAGCGCTGCCGATAGTTCGCTGGAACAATGCCTGGCGGGTTACATCCAGGCCCAGTTGGCCCAAATGTTTGCAGATCCGGACATGGTGCAGCTTTTTATGCGGCAGTTGCTGGCCGAGATCCAGGATCCCCAGCGCGTTGGTGCCGAGCGCAGCATCCTGGTGGTGTTGGAAAACCTGCAGGCGCGATTGCGGCCACTGCTGCCAAGACGCGGTGCTGGCGCTCAGGGCAAGCAGCAGGCTCAGATCCTGGCGTTAACGTTGATTGGTAGTTGTTATGCCTATTGGCAGGCGCGCCAGTCCACCGCCGGCCAGATGCAGCAGGGTGCGCTGACACCCGAGGTTTTTAGCAAGAATTTGGCGCGGCTGCTCACGGTCGGCTGCGCCAGCACGAACTCTCCGAACTAAATGACATAGGAACTTCCCATGCATTTCACCCAAGTCAGAGCCAATGCCCGGTTGATTGCCTGCAGTTGGTTGCTGTTACTTTGCTGCAGCCTGCTGTTGGCCGGTTGCGGATCGGATGCCGCCAAGGCGCCCAGCAGTATGCCCAGAGGCACGCTGATCACCCAGGTGCTGGTGGAGCAGCTGGTGGTGGAAGAAACAGAACGTACCGTTGGGCGTATCCGCAGTCGCACGGCGCCTGTGCTGGTGGCTGAGGTTGCCGGTGCCGTACAGCGCTTACATGTGGATGCAGGTGACAGCGTGAGTGCCGGCCAGTTGCTGCTGGAACTGGATGCAGAGCCGTACCGTCTGGCAGTGGCCGGCGCGGAAGCCGATGTCCGCCGTATGGAAATCACCCTGCGCAACCGCGAGCGGGATCTGGCGCGCAATGCCCAATTATTACGCGATCGCCATGTCAACCAATCCACCTATGATGCGGTGGAAGCCGATGTGCAGGCGCAGCGCGAGCAGTTTGAATCCATTCAGGTGCATCTGCAGATGGCGCAGCGGGATCTGCGGCGGACCCAGGTGCGGGCTCCTGTGGCTGGCATTATCGATGAGCGTTTCGTTTCTGCGGGTGATTATGTGCGACCCGGCGAGCGATTGTTCCGGCTGGTGGCGCCGGAGCTGGTGCGCGTGCATTTGCCCTTTCCAGAGACCTTGGGTGAGCGTTTAGCGGTGGGGCAGATCGTGCGCCTGGAATTGCCCGATGCCGATGCCTACCTGGAAGCGGAAATCAGCGAGCTGCGGCCAGCTTTGCTGGAAGGTAGTCGCACCCTGGAGGCATTGGTGGATGTGAGCAATCCCGGCACTTGGCGCCAGGGAGGCAGTGTCGCCGGCACCGTGGTGCTGGCGGCCCGCGAAGCGCTGGTGGTGCCGGCCCGGGCTGTGGTCCAACGTCCGGCGGGAGAGGTGGTCTATGTCATCGAAGGTGACAGGGTGCGGGCGCGTCTGGTGACTGTGGGTCGACGTGACCCGGCACAGATTGAAATCCTGTCTGGCCTGAATCTGGGTGAGCCCATTGCCGCAGATGGTGCGGGGTTTCTATCTGATGGCGCCCTGGTGCGCATTGCGCAGGAGTAAGCCATGACACTGCCTGAACTTTCGATTCGCCGTCATGTGCTGGCGGTCATGATCAGCGCCGTCATGGTGCTGTTCGGCTTGGTGGGTTATCAAAGCATAGGCACCGACCGCATCCCCAATATTGATTTTCCAGTGGTCAACGTCATGGTGACCATGCCCGGCGCCAATCCGGAAGTCATGGATGCCTCTGTCACTGCCGTGATAGAGCGTGCCATCAACACGGTGCCGGGGATTGATCATATCCAATCCACGTCGGTCCCCGGCGTCTCCATGGTCAATATCATCTTTTTCCTGGATAAAGATATTGATGTGGCTTTCAACGAAGTGCAGGCGAAGGTAAATACGGTGCGGCGCCTGCTACCAGAGGATGCCGAGGATCCGGTGGTGCAGAAGGTGGAGGCCGATGCCCAGGCCATCATGTGGCTGGCACTTACCGGTGATCGCACGCCGCAGCAGCTTAGTACCTACGCGCGCAATGTTATTCGTCCGCAGCTGGAAAACATCAATGGCGTCGGCGAAGTAATGATTGGTGGCGGCGTACAACGCAATATTCGCATCGAAGTCGATCCCGCACGCCTGGCAGCCTATGGGCTTACGGTTGAGGATTTGATCAATGCGATCCGCAATGAACACATTCAGTTGCCAGGTGGTTTTCTGGTGGCGGGGGATACGGAGCGCCTGATCAAGCTGAACCTCGAGTACCATTCTGCCGAGGCTTTGTCTCAACTGATTGTTGCCAGTCAGAACGGTGCACTGATTCGCTTGCGAGACCTGGCGCAGGTTGTGGATGCGCTGGCGGATCGGCGCTCGTTGGCCAGATACAGCAGAGAGCCCACGGTAGGGCTCGGCATAATCAAGATTTCCGGTTCCAACACGGTGGCCATCATTGAGGAAGTCAAGCGCCGGGTTGATCAGGAGATCAGGCCGCAATTGCCGCCAGGGTTGGAGATTAGGGTGGCCACGGATCAGGCCCACTTCATTCTGGAAATGGTGGATAGTCTGTATTACACCTTGGCGTTCGGGGTGCTCTTTGCCGGACTGGTGCTTTGGCTGTTCCTGAAGAACCTGCGTTCCACGCTGATTGTGGTGTTATCCATACCCATTTCCCTGGCGGCCATTATTGCCGTGGTGTATTTCTTTGGCTACACGCTCAATATGCTGACCATGTTGGCCATGCTGTTGTTGATTGGAGTGGTGGTGGATGATTCCATTGTGGTGTTGGAAAACATCTACCGGCACCGGGAAGAAGGTCAGGAAGACGCCGTCGCGGGCGCTATTTCAGGTTCCAACGAAGTGTTTTTCGCGGTCATTGCCACCACCCTGGCCTTGGTGGCGATCTTTGTGCCTGTGCTGTTTATGGCCGGCATCATCGGTCGTTTCCTTGAATCCTTTGCGGTGGTGGTGACGCTGGGCGTGGTGGCCTCCAGTGTGGTTGCGCTTACCCTGACGCCCATGCTCTGTTCCCGCTTCCTGCGCGTCCAGCCCCAGCACGGCCGCACCTATCAGGTGCTGGAAAATGCGTTTCGCACATTGGAGCAGAAATATCGCTGGCTGCTGGCGCTGGGTCTGAAATATCGCGGGCGCACCATGTTGGCAACGGTAGTGTTTTTCTTTGCCACCATCGCGATTCTTGCCACAGGTAACCTTGGCGGTGAATTTGCACCGGAAGAGGATGCAGGACAGTTTGTGGTGAGTTTTCGCACGCCGCTGGGCGCCGGCATCGAGTACACCGATGCCAAGTTGAAGGAGATTGAAGACATTCTTGCCGCCCAAGAGGGCGTATATGGCTTTTTCGCCGCCATTGGTTTGGGTGGTGGTGGTGGTCAGGTCAACCAGGGAATTGTCTTTGTGCGGTTGCTGGACCGTGATCAGCGTGTGCTGAGTCAGCGTCAGATCATGAATCAGGTGCAGGCCCGGTTTGCCAATCTGGCTGGTGTACGCGCCATCGCTGCACCCGCCGGCATGGTGGGTGGTGGTCAACAGGGTGGGCCCTTGCAGTTCAATTTGCGCGGTCCCGACATCAATGAACTCTCCAGGCTGTCACTGGAACTGGAATCAAGGCTGCGGGATCGGGCGGAGTTTTCCACCTTCGATCTGGTGTTGAACCAGGAGCTGCCGCAGCTCAATCTGGTGGTCGATCGGGAGCGGGCGCGGCAACTGGGCTTATCAGCGGTGCAGGTCGCCCGCGCTGCCAATGTGCTCATGGGCGGTATTGACGTCGCCAGATTCAATGACGACCCGGGTGATGGTGAGCGTTACAACATTCGCCTGAAGGCGGCGGAAGGTACTATCAGAACGGCTGATGATTTGACGCAGTTGTATCTGCGCGCCAGCAACGGTGACATGGTGCGGTTGGACGCGCTGGCTAGGCTTGAGCCTGCGGTGGGCCCGGCATCCATCAACCGTTACGATTTGCAGTATGCGGCCTCTTTCAATGCTACGCCCACCATCGCGCTGTCGGCGGCAGCCGATCTTGTACGCGAGGAGGCAGCCCAGATTCTGCCCAGCGGTTATGGCCTGAACATGGTGGGGCAGGTGCAGGAATTTGAGCGTACGGTGCAGGCT
>JBJHDG010000231.1:0-4388 GCA_050486425.1 Pseudomonadales bacterium
GGTCTGTACCTGCTGGCCTTTCCGGCGCCAGTGCTGGACTGGTTGCACGCCTATGGTCAGGTGCCTTTGCCACCCTATATCCGGCGTACGCCGGAGGCGGCGGACAGCGACCGTTACCAGACCGTTTATGCCCGCGCAGCGGGCGCTGTGGCGGCGCCTACGGCCGGGCTGCATTTCGATGCGGCCCTGCTGGCACAGCTGGCCGCCCAGGGCGTTGCCCAGGCTTTTGTTACCCTGCACGTGGGTGCCGGTACCTTCAGCCCGGTACGGGTGGAGGACCTGGCCAGCCACCGCATGCATGCGGAGCGCTATGTCATGCCGGCCGAGACCGTCGCCGCCATCGCCGCTTGCCGCGCCCGGGGCGGTCGGGTGGTGGCTGTGGGTACCACCGTGGTGCGGGTGCTTGAGGCGTTGGCGGCCCAGCCCGGTGGCTTGGCCGCTGGTAGCGGGGAAACCGATATTTTTATCTATCCGGGGTTTGAATTCCGGGTGGTGGACGCCCTCATCACCAACTTCCACTTGCCCGAGTCCAGCCTGCTGATGCTGGTGGCTGCCTTTGTGGGTCGGGAGGCGGTGCTGGCGGCCTATGCCGAGGCCGTGGCCCGGGAATACCGTTTTTTCAGTTATGGAGATGCCATGTTCATCAGTGGTCGGCAGGCTGCCCATGCGCTTTGAATGTTTGCAAACCCAGGGCGCGGCCCGGCGAGGCCGGGTGCATACCCTGCATGGCAGCTTCGAGACGCCGGCCTTTATGCCCGTGGGCACCTATGGCACGGTCAAGGCCATGACACCGGCCCAGCTGCAGGAGGTGGGCGCGCAAATCATCCTGGCCAACACCTTCCACCTGATGCTGCGTCCGGGGGATGAGGTGGTGCGGGATCTGGGCGGCTTGCACGGATTTATGCAGTGGCCGGGGCCCATCCTCACCGATTCCGGCGGTTTTCAGGTGTTCAGCCTGGGTGAGCTGCGCCGCATCGATGAAGCCGGGGTTACCTTCAGATCACCGATAAACGGGGACAAGGTCTTTCTCTCGCCGGAGCGCTCCATGCAGGTGCAGCGCAATCTGGGCACTGACATTGTGATGCAGTTTGATGAGTGCACGCCTTATCCGGCGAGCTGGGACCAGGCTGCGGCCTCCATGGCACTGTCCCTGCGTTGGGCGGCGCGTAGCAAGGCTGCCCATGGGGACAATCCGGCAGCCCTGTTCGGTATTGTCCAGGGCGGCATGTACCCGGATCTGCGCCAGCAGTCCCTGGCGGGATTGCTGGACCTGGGATTTGACGGCTATGCCATCGGTGGTCTGTCGGTGGGTGAGCCCAAGGCGGAACTGCTGGCCGTGCTGCGTGATCTGCTGCCGGCCATGCCCCAGGACCGGCCGCGCTACCTAATGGGGGTGGGGACGCCGGCTGATCTGCTGGATGCGGTCCTGCTGGGGGTGGACATGTTCGACTGCGTGCTGCCCACCCGCAACGCCCGCAACGGCCACATCTTCACCAGCCGCGGAGTGCTCAAGATCCGCAATGCCAGACACAAGCGCGATGAGCAGCCCCTGGACCCGGCTTGCGACTGCTACAGCTGCCGCCATTTCAGCCGCGCCTACCTGCACCACCTGGATCGCTGCGGCGAAATCCTGGGCGCGGTGCTGATGAGCCTGCACAATCTGTACTACTACCAGCAGCTGATGGCGCGTTTGCGCGCGGCCATTGAAGCAGGTACATTGAGCGCCCTCAGCGAGACCCTCCGAACTGGTTGGAATTCCAAAGATGACGTTGTTTGAAACTGTGGCTCATGCCTCCGAAGCAGGCGTACGCACCGGCCCTGGCATGCTGGACCTGATGTTGATAGTGGGCTTCGTCGCCATTTTCTACTTTCTCCTCTGGCGCCCGCAGAGCAAACGTCGGAAAGAACATGTGGCACTGATGAGTGGCCTGAGCAAGGGTGATGAAGTCATCACCGCCGGTGGTCTGGTGGGGCAGATCACCAAGGTGGAAGAAGATTTCATCAAATTGCAGATTGCCAATAATTTAGAAGTGCGGGTGCAAAAAAGTGCGGTGGGTGCAACCCTGCCCAAGGGCACACTGAAGTCTTTGGATGACAGCAAATAAAAAATAGAACCTGACAGATAAGTACGCAGGTCAGTCATGAGCATGCTTGAACAGTTACTGGGCCTCTCCAGCGGGCCGGCCAGGGCGCCCAACACCTTTGCGACGCCGACCTATATTGCCATTGCCCTGGTGATACTCATCGGCGCCATCTATGCCATGCCGAACCTGTACCAGCCGGATCCCGCGTTGCAGATTCGCAGCGAGGCGGCCGAAGGTGGATTGCCTGAGGTAACCATGGCTCAGGCCGAGGCGCTGTTGGCAGAAGCTGGTATCAGCATACTGCGCACCGAAATGACCCCTCGGCATGGTCTGATCCGTCTGGCAGATCGTGATGACCAACTGCGCGCCCGCACCCTGCTGCATGAACAATTGAATCTGAATCAGCCGCCGGGCCAGCGCTTCATCGTGGCATTGAACATGGCACCCACCACGCCGGCCTGGTTACAGGCCTTGGGCGCCAAGCCCTTGGCGCTGGGTTTGGATTTATCCGGTGGCGTGCACTTCATGCTGGAAGTGGATATGCCGGGCGCCATCAATGAGCGCATGGTGGGCGCCCAGGAATTTATTCGCACCCGGTTGCGGGATGCCGGGCTGCGCTATGTGCCAACCCCCAACTGGGTGGATGGCACGCGCATGAGTATCGCCTTTTACGAAGCCAGTGTACGGGATGGCGCCCGGGACCTGATTGCCCAGGAGTATCCGCAATTCAACATCGTACCCAGAGATGTGGGTGGCCAACCTGGGCTTTGGCTCACCATGAGTGAGGCTGCGGTTCAGGAAATCGAGGAATACGCCATCGCCCAGAACCTGGTGAGCCTGCGCAACCGGGTCAACGAATTGGGTGTGTCCGAGCCCCTGGTGCAGCGCGCCGGCGCTACGCGGATTGCGGTGGATTTGCCCGGCGTGCAGGACAGTGCTGATGCCAAACGCATCCTGGATCGTTTTGCCACCCTGGAGTTTCGTTTGGTGGCACCCGCCGATGCCTCGCCTATTGAAACCCAGACCTTTCCCTATGAAGGCCGCACGGTGCGGTTGCTGCGCAGCAATATTGTCACCGGTGAGCGGGTGATCAACGCGGTGCAGGATTTCGATCAGGAAACCAACCGCCCACAGGTGAGCATCACCCTGGATAAACGCGGCGGTGATGATATGCACCGGGTGAGTGCCCGCAATGTGGGCCGCAGCATGGCCATTATTTTTACCGAGCGGCGCGCGGTGGAAACCCGCCGTGAGGTGGATGGCCAGGAAATCGTGGAGCGACGCTTCGATGAGGAGCAGCGCGTGATCAACGTGGCGACCATTCAGTCCGCCCTGGGTTACCGCTTTCGGATTACGGGCATAGGTTTGGCTGAGGCCCGGGATCTGGCGTTGCTGCTACGCGCCGGCGCTCTGGCAGCGCCCATGTACATTGTGGAAGAACGTACCGTGGGTGCGAGCCTCGGTGAAGAGAACATTCGCCAGGGTCGCAACGCCATGATTCTTGGCTATGCCCTGGTGGTGTTGTTCATGCTGGGTTACTACAAGCTGTTTGGCTTGGCGGCCAATCTGGCGCTGACGGTAAACGTCATTCTGTTGCTGGCCATTATGTCGGTGTTGGGTGCCACCATGACGCTGCCGGGCATTGCCGGTCTGGTGCTGACCGTGGGTATGGCGGTGGATGCCAATGTGCTGATCTTCTCGCGCATCAAGGAGGAACTGGCCAACAACTCGCCGCAGGCCGCCATCGAGGCGGGCTTTGAGCGGGCGCTCTCCACCATTTTGGATGCCAATATCACCACCATGTTCGTGGCCTTGATTCTGCTCGCGATCGGTACCGGGCCGGTGAAAGGTTTTGCGGTGGTATTGGCCATCGGCATCCTCACCTCCGTATTTACTGCCTTGGTGGTGACCCGGGCGCTGGTGAACCTGATGTATGGCGGTCGCAACCTGAAGAAGGTGCTGATATGAATACCGGCATAGATTTCATGAAGTTGCGCCAGCTGGCCACCGCCCTGTCGGTGGTGATGATTCTGGTGTCTGTGGTGTCACTGGGCACACGTGGGCTGAATTTCGGCCTGGATTTTACCGGCGGCACCTTGGTGGAGATGGGTTTCCCCAGCGCCATCGATGCTGAGGAAATTCGTGAAGGCCTGCGCGCAGGTGGTTTTACCAATGCGGTGGTGCAGTATTTTGGCAGTGAAACCGAACTGCTGATCCGGATTCCGCCCCAGGAAGATATTGCCCAGGCGCTGCTGGCGGATGAGATCACCGGTTTTATCCAGGCGCGCTACCCGGGTGCTGATC
>JBJHDG010000232.1:0-4324 GCA_050486425.1 Pseudomonadales bacterium
CTGAGCTGAGCGCTGTCATCCAGGTGGCTGTGGGCGGCGCGGACCGCACCATGCAGATAACCGCGGTAAAGGCTGCTATCCAGGTCACTCACGGACAGAATCAGGGTGGAGACCTCACCCACTTCCAATGCGTGCTGGCGCGACCGCAGACTGGCGCCCGCCAGATCGATCCGGGCCAGGTTGGCGACGATGGCCGGTTGTCCCTCGATCCTCACATCAGTGCCGGTCAGGGTGCCTCCTTCCACCTGGATGGCGGTCCGGGTGCTCTGTACTTGGGCATGGGTCAACTGCACCCGGCTGTTGCGAATGATGATTGACTCGGCTGTCAGGTTGAACAGATGCACGTTGCCGCAGTTCTCCAGCAGGATGTGCCGAAAACTGCCACTGAGTGTGCCTGGGCGTTGGTTGCGGCACAGATAATCCTGGGCCTCGGCTTGTGGTAGCTGGCTACGGCGGGGACGGGTGGCGGGGGTGGCCAGGCTCTGGCGCAGCAGCTGCATGAATTCTGTTGGGTGCGACTGCATGGGCACATGCTGGGCACCTGGTACCAGCAGCAGCTGAACCCTGGGCAGACGGCCGTGCAACAGCTGAGCTGTACGCAGGGGTGAGATGCTGTCCTGATCGCCCCAGATGATGCTGGTGGGCACACTCAGGTTGGCGATGATGGGCGAGAAGTCCGTCTCCAGCAGCGCCAGCGCTGCATTCATATTGGGTCGATCGCGTAGCAACGGGCCCCAGGCCACATCCAGGTTGCGCAGCAGGCCAGGACCCTCGGGCAGCATGGCGATGCGTTCCACGAAACCGCCGGCATCCTGGAGCAGCCGGCGTGCCTGCTGTGCCAGGGGCGCCGGCAGCACATCCACGGGTGCACCCGCAGTTTGTTCGCGTAGAAAAGCGGCGCGTTGCAGAATGCCGGCGGCATTTACCAGCACCAGACTTTCCACCTGTTCCGGGTAGGTGCCGGCATGGTAAAGCGCCACGGCGCCGCCCATGGAGTGCCCCACCAGGTGATAGGATGAAAGTTCCAGTTCCCGGGCCAGCCAGGCCAACAGGCGGGCATAGCGTGCCGGGGACAATTGGCCGCTGGCCGTGGCGGAACGGCCAAAGCCCGGCAGATCCAGGGCAATCACCCGATGATCCCGGGACAGATCCAGAATCACCTCCCACCAGTCCTGCAGGCCGTTCTGACCCAGGCCATGTACCAATAGTACGGCAGGGCCTGTGTTGGGGCCGGCTTCCACCACAAACAGCTGGGAGCCAAACACGGGCTCATCCAGCTGATGGCGACGCCAGTCGCTGGGTATGGGTCGGTAACTGGGCGCAGCCGTCTCCTGCGCCATGACTTGGAGGTTACCGCCCAGCAGTGCCGCCAGCAGCAGGCACTTGGTACCCCAGAAGCGCCAGGAGATTCCCAGCACACGCAATGGAATTGGATTCATTACCCGTCAACCCTTGATTCGGATTGGCCAACAATGGTTAATTGCCTGCTTGCCCGCAGCCCGCCACGCGCGTCTGCCCAGCCAGCCCACCAGCATTAAACGAGATAACGTGACTTACAGACAACCGCAAAAACTCAGTGCCGTTGATGCGCGTGCCTATGCCCAGGAATTGGCATTCGGCCCCGTCTCTTTCTATGCCACCCTGGCCATGCGCGATACCGGCCTGCTGGCTGCGGTCGCTGCAGTGGGCGCGGCAGGCGCCGATGTGGCGACACTGGCGCAACGTACCCATCTGTCTGAATATGCAGTGTCCGTGTTGCTGGATTTTGGTGTGGACCTGCACCTGGTGACCAAGACCGACGGGCGTTTTGCCTTGGATCATGTGGGTTACTTTGTGTTGAACGACACCATGACCAAGGTCAACATGAATTTCACCCGCGACATCTGCTACCAGGCGTTACCATTTCTGGAGCAGTCCTTGCGCGAAGGCCGGCCTGCCGGTCTGCATACCCTGGGCCCCTGGAACACAGTCTATGAAGGGCTCTCCCAGCTGCCGGAACCGGCGGCCAGCAGCTGGTTTGAATTCGATCACTTTTATTCCGATCAGGTGTTTGATGAACTATTGGCCGTGGTATTTGCCCGGCCGGTACGACGTCTGATGGATGTGGGCGGCAACACCGGACGTTGGGCCCTGAAATGTCTGCAGCATGATCCGCAGGTACAGGTGACGCTGGTGGATCATCCTGGTCAGCTGGCATTGGCGCGGCAGAATCTGGATGCGGCCGGCGTGGGCGGGCGTGCGCATTATTATGCGACGGACATCCTGGATGCTCATTTGGAGCTACCGGCCGGCATGGATGTGATCTGGATGAGTCAGTTTCTGGATTGCTTCTCCGAAGCCCAGATTCAGGACATCTTGCGCCACGCAGCTGCTGTGATGGGGTCTCAGAGCCGTCTGTATATTCTTGAACCCTTTGCCGATCGTCAGGCGTTTGATGCGGCTGCCTTCTGCCTGAATGCTACTTCGCTGTATTTCACCTGTGTCGCCAACGGCAACAGCCGCATGTATCACTACGACAAATTTTCCCAGCTCATCACCCAGTCCGGCTTGCGCATCGAGCAGGAACTGGATCTGACCTTTGGCCACACCCTGCTATGCTGTCGCCGCAGCGACTGAGGCCGTCGACGGGTAACCGGCTTTGATTCTCGTTAAAGACCTGTGCCACCGCTATCCAGGCAGTGCCAATGCGGCGCTGCAACAGGTGGATCTGTGTCTGCCGGAAGGGGCGGTGTCCGGCCTGCTGGGTCCCAATGGCGCCGGTAAGAGCACGCTGCTGGCGATTCTCACCGGCGCGTTGCGGCGTCAGCAAGGTGAGGTCAGCGTGGCTGGGCATGATCCCAGTGACAGCAAGGCGCTCAAGGCCATCAGCGCCCTGGTGCCGCAGGATTACGCGTTTTATCCGGCGCTAACCGGGCGGGAGAATCTGGCGTTCTTTGCTGGTATTTATCGCATGAACCCGGCGCGGTGGCGTGACCGCCTGGATTATGTGGTGGCGGCCTGCAGCCTGACTGCTGTGCTGGATCTGCGTGCTGAAACCTATTCCGGCGGCTTGAAGCGGCGCCTGAACCTGGCCATCGGCTTGCTGAATGCGCCGCAAATCCTCTATCTGGATGAGCCCACGGTGGGCATAGATGCAGAATCCCGGCAAACTATTTTGCAGGCCATTCAAACCCTGCGCGCCAGTGGCATCACATTGGTGTACTGCTCCCACTATATGGAAGAGGTGGAGGCCATCTGCGACAACGTCAGCGTGATTGACGGTGGCCGCATTCTCGCCAGTGGCAGCATGGCGGAGTTTTTATCCAGGCTGGGGGAAACCGGCATCCATCTTTACTTGCAGGCGCCGGCGCCGGCCAGCTTGCAACAAGCGCTGGCAGCCTATGCCCCGCACTGGATGTCAGCAGCGTCCCTGCACATAGCCACGCCCAATCCGCAGCTGGTGCCAGTGCTGTTGGCGTTGTTGCAACAGCACCAGGCACAAGTGCAGAGCCTGCGTTTTGGCGCCAGCCGCTTGGAAGATGTGTATATGCGTCTGTTGCACGCCGGGGGTGCCTGATGCAGCAACTGCTGGCCAGCATACGCAAGGAAGCACTGTTGTTGCGCCGCGATCCCCATGCGTTGCTGCTACTGTTTGCCATGCCGGCGGTGTTCATTCTGATCATGTCCCTGGCCATGCAGGATCAGTATCGCAGTCACCAGCAGGCACTGGTACGGGTGCTGGTGGTGGATGCGGATCAAAGCCCGCAGTCGATCGATCTGTTGGTGCGGTTGGCAAACCAGCAAGGCATTGCCTTGACGACCGCACCGGAACTGCCGACCGATGTGGAGCTGCTGGCACAGCAACTGCGCCAGCAGCGGCTGGGCTTTGCGCTCAGCATAGCTGCCGGGTTTGGTGCTGACATCGCCACGGGTGCAGATGCGCCGGCCCGACACTTGCGGCTGGTGGTGGCCGCAGACACCGACCAGCAACGCACCCAGTTGCTGCTGGCAGCGTTACGGGAGGGCCTGGGCCGATTGCAGTTGCAAGGACTCCTGGAGGACCTGGGTGCAGCGGATCTGGTGGACCTGGAGGTGGCTGCCGGTCTGCAGATCAGCCATCTGTATCAGGGCGAGCCGGAGCAAGTGGCACCCAGCGCCGTGCAGCAGAGCGTACCGGCCTGGCTGGTGTTCGCACTGTTTTTCGTGGTGATTCCCCTTTCCAATACCATGATCAAAGAGCGGCAGCTGGGCATGGAGCGGCGCCTGCGCACCCTGCCCCTGGATCCCCTGGTGGGGCTGCTGGGGAAACTATTGCCCTACTTTTTTATCAATCAGGTGCAGGTCG
>JBJHDG010000233.1:0-4312 GCA_050486425.1 Pseudomonadales bacterium
TGGTGGGCCTACTACGAATTGGGCTGGGGCGGCTGGTGGTTCTGGGATCCGGTGGAGAATGCGTCGCTGATGCCCTGGCTCACCGCCACGGCGCTGCTGCACACCCTGGCGGTGACCGAGAAACGCGGCTCGTTGCAAGCCTGGAGCCTGCTGCTGGCCATTCTCACGTTCGCCCTCACCTTGCTCAGCGCCTTTATCGTCCGCTCCGGCATCATCACCTCGGTCCATGCCTTTGCCACGGATCCCAGACGCGGCGCGTTTCTGCTCGCGCTGCTGGCCATCACGCTGCTGGGCGCACTGGCGCTGTATGCGGAACGCGCGCCCAGAGAAGGCCAGCGCCGGAACTACCACTGGTTCTCCCGGGAATCCCTGCTGCTGGCCAACAATGTGCTGTTGGTGGCGGCCTGTGGCGCCGTCCTGATCGGCACCCTGTATCCGTTGGCCATCGAAGCCCTGGGGCTGGGCAAGATTTCCGTGGGCGCCCCCTATTTCGATGCGGTGTTTATGCCACTGCTGTTGCCGTTGCTGTTTCTGGTGGGCTTTGCACCCTTCGTGCACTGGGGACAGGCGTCGCTGCTGCGCGTACTTTGGCGCTTACGTTGGCTGTTGCTGGCCAGCCTGGGGCTGGGCCTGCTCTGGCCCTTGGCCATGGGGCAATGGCGACCACTGACCGCATTGGGTCTGTTTGCCGGGCTCTGGATCCTGCTCAGCCTGGGGCAGGATGTGTTAGCGCACATCGCCCGCCGCCGCCAGGCCGGTCTGTGGCAGGGCGTAAGGCAGCTGCGCGCCGGGTTTGTCGGCATGCACTTGGCCCATGCCGGGCTGGCCCTGGTGGTGATTGCCATCAGCATGGTGAAAAGCTACGACATTGAGCGCGATGTCCGCATGGAACCGGGCAGCAGCGCGGAAGTGGCCGGCTATGTGTTCAGCATGCTGGAAGTGACTACCGTGCGGGGACCCAACTTTGAAGCCGATCAAGCGCTGATCCAGGTGTTGCGCAATGGCCGCGAGATCAGTCTGCTCACACCGCAGCGGCGCTACTATGATTCCCAGCCCCGGAACCCCATGACCCAAACCGCGCTGCACCGCCGGCCACACCGGGATCTTTATGTGGCGCTGGGTGAGGGCCTGGAAAATGATGCCTGGTTGGTGCGCCTGTATTTCAAACCCTTTATGTTCTGGATGTGGAGCGGCCTGATCCTGATGGCACTGGGGGGCTGGATTGCGAGTCGTGATCGGCGCTATCGCGCGCGCAAGGTACTGGCCCCCATTACCGCAACCAGCGCCACAACCACTGCCGACAAGCATCCACCACGCGCACAGGAACAACCCGGCTGATGCCCCATCGCACCCTGATTCTCTTTGGCATGGCCCTGTTGGTACTGGCACTGTTGTCTGTGGGCCTGGGTGTGGATACACGCGCGCTGCCTTCCCCCATGGTGGGCAAGGCCATGCCGGCATTCAGTCAGCCCAGCTTGCAGGATCCCAATGCGCAGCTCACCCAGGCCGACTTTCTCGGCAGGCCGGCGCTGATCAACGTGTGGGCATCCTGGTGCAGCAGTTGCCGCGCAGAAAAACCCTTGCTGCTGGAGTTGGCGGCGGCCGGTGTTGTGCTGTACGGCTTCAACTACAAGGACAGCCGGGATGCGGCGCTGCGCACCCTGGCCACCAGTGGTGATCCCTATCAGTTGGTGCTGTTTGATCCCCAGGGTGAAGCCGGACTGGACTGGGGCGTTTACGCCACCCCAGAAACCTATTTGATTGACGCCCAGGGTATGATCCGGCACAAGCATATCGGGCCCCTCACGCCACAGGTGGTACAAGAACAAATACTGCCGCTGCTGGCCCGCCTGGAGACAGACTCTTGAACCGGCCGCTCACTTCGCTTTGCCTGCTGCTCATGGCCACGTTGCTACTGCCCGCAGCGCAGGCCGATATGCCCCATGGCATTCCCACCGAGTTCAACAACCTGGCCCATGAACAGCAGTACCAAAAGCTGGTACGGGAACTGCGCTGCACCCTGTGTCAGGGTGGTTCCATTTATGAATCCAATGCGCCCCTGGCAGCAGATATGCGGCGCCGGGTGTATCAGATGACCGCGGCGGGGCACACCGAGGCCGAAGTGGTGGCCTTTATGGTGGAGCGCTACGGCGACTACATTCGCTACCGGCCCGCCCTGCAACTGAATACGCTGTTACTGTGGCTCAGCCCAGTGCTGCTGTTACTGCTGGGCGTACTCTGCTGGTATCTGGTGGTGTTGCGTAAACCCGCGGCCGCTGCCGCCGCTCCACATGAAAACCTGGCCAGCACAGATACTGAAGCGGCTGCCACGCTTTCTACTACAACACTTCCCACTACAGCGCTGGGCAACAAGGTGTTGATGGCAACAGCTGTGGCTGTGCCCGTGCTGGCACTGAGTATCTATCTGGCCGTGGGTGATCCGGCGGCGGTCAGCATGCTGCATGGCGCACAGCCAGCCAGCGCTGAATTCAAGGAATATGCCGCCTTGACCGAGGCTTTGGAAAACCGCCTGCTACAGGAACCCGATGATCTGGCCGGCTGGCTGCTGCTGGCCCGCTCTCATCAGTTTCTCGGCAATGATGCGCAGGCGGTGCTGGCACTGGCGCAAGCGGTAACTCTGGATGCAGACAACGCAGATCTGCTGGTGGACTATGCCAACGCGCTGGGACAACTTACCGGCAGCTTAAACGGAGAACCCAGCGTCCGCCTGCAGCAGGCGCTGGCCATCGATCCCGAGCATCCACATGGGCTATGGTTGGCCGGCACTGCGGCTTATCTGGAAGCCGACTACGTCAGTGCACAAACCCATTGGCAGCTGCTACTAGCACTGTTGCCCGCAGATTCGGAGCTGGCCTTTGCCATCGAAATGGATTTGGCCGAGCTGCGCACACAATTGGATTAGCGGCGCTGCATCGGTTGCCGCAGGTTGGTGGATGACTGAATGCGGTCTAACCAGGACCAGCGTACACAACACCCATGGCATGCTGCCGTTCAATCGGAATACAGCAGATTGGCGCCAGGGTACGATAGGCGCTGGGCCAGCTATATCAAAGGTTCGCTACGGGGTACGTGGCGACATTTAGCGCTTCACCCAGATGAACATCTGTTGGATATTGGCTGCGGCACCGGTGTGCTGCTGCAAGCCATTGGCGAGGCGATACCCGACGTTGTCTGCGTGGGTGTGGACATGTCGGCAGCCATGCTGAAAATTGCCCGCCAGCGCCTGCACAACCCCGAGATGTTGCTACTGCAGGCCGCCGCAGAACATCTGAGCTTTGCCGACGCCAGCTTTGATGTGGTGACGTCCACCAGTGCTTTACATTACTTCGCCAATCCCGCAGCTGCATTGGCTGAAATGTATCGGGTGTTGCGTCCGGGTGGACGCCTGCTGATCACCGATTGGTGTGATGATTATCTGACCTGCCGACTC
Source organism: Pseudomonadales bacterium (assembly GCA_050486425.1). GTDB lineage: Bacteria > Pseudomonadota > Gammaproteobacteria > Pseudomonadales > Azotimanducaceae > SKXG01. Next base: position 3,452 of record JBJHDG010000233.1, read on the forward strand.
TGCGGGCACTGGCTCAAACTGATCAATCGTGGCCACTTTCAGATATACAGCACCCAACAACTGCACGCTCAGCTCACCGCATCTGGCTTTGAAAACATTCACATCGAACGCTATCGAATCAATTGGCTCTGGGGGTTAATGACTGCTGTCGCCAATAAGGCAGCGGCCAGCCCCGCTACTTACCACCCCGGATGATCAAAAAGTGTGTGGCATAGGCATCCAGCATTGGGTTGAAAGAACAGGCGCAGGCGCTCAGTCTGTTGGTGCAGGGGTTTCGGGTGAGTCGGGCGGGTTGACCCCCTATAGGCCGATGCAGGCAGGCCCAGCTCACTGCAATTAGCCCAGATCTCTCTCCAGGCCGTCAAGAATGAGATCCAGCATGTACTTGAAGTCGCTTTGTTGATCGTTTCCAGCAAGATGAAAACGCACATGGGCCTGCAGATAAGGCAAGCCCTGTTCTTCCAACTCCGCAAGATGCTGCGCTGCGAAGACGCGAAATTCCTCTTTGGTGGTAAAAGGCATCTCCAGCACCTGCAAGGAGAAACCCACAACATGCATGGTGAGGGCGTGGAAACCTCGGCAGGCAAGCGCTTCTGGGAAACCGGCGTCGTGCATAACCCGCAGAAGCGCGTCGTGATAGCGGTTTTTTGCGTACCCATGGGATTGGCTCCACAAGCCCGGTAGCCAACGGTGCTGCAGCAGCATCCGGTAGGCGGAAACAATGCAGGTGCGCAAACTCTCCTTCCAAGGCGTTCCGGGGCCGGGGATCTGAATATCGGATGCCACCTGTTCAACCATGGCGGCCAGCAGGTCGTCCTTGTCGCTGATGTGATTGTAGAGCGACATCACGCCGACCTTCAG
>JBJHDG010000234.1:0-4311 GCA_050486425.1 Pseudomonadales bacterium
ATCTTGCGGCCGGGACGACACATTTGTTTGCCATAAAGATGGACATGCACGCCGGCCAGGGCCTGGACAGCATCCAATCCGGTCACCTGGGTGGGGCCGGCGCTGCCGGGTGCGCCCAACAGATTCACCATGGCGGCGGCCAGACGCTGGTCTGTGGCGCCCAGGTGCTGACCGGTCAGAATGCGTAACTGCTGTTCAAACTGCGAACTGGTGCAGGCCTCGATACTGTGGTGACCGCTGTTATGCACCCGGGGCGAGATTTCATTGACCAGCAGCTCATCGAACTGGGTGAGAAACATCTCCACGGCATGGACACCCACTGCGTCCAGGCGTTGCAGGGTACGTTCTGCCAACTGCCGGGCCTGATCACAGACCCGTTGCGGCAGTCGCGCCGGGGCCACCAAGGCATCCAGCACATTGAGGTGGGTATCGAAAATCAATTCAGTGGGTGGATAGCTGCGGATTTCGCCGTCCAGATTCCGGGCAACCACCACCGCCAATTCTGCTTTGCAGGGGATATAGGCTTCCAACAGGCTGGGACCAGGCAGCAGCTGAGCCAAGTCAGATTCAGTGCGGATGATATGCACGCCACGGCCATCGTAGCCGCCCCGTTGCAGTTTCTGCACACAGGGCAGACCAAAGGCCCTTACCGCTTCCGGGGTGGGTTTGGGTAAGGGTAAATAGGGGCTGGTGGGTATGCCCAACCGCTCCAGCGTTTGTTTCTGGCGTAATTTGTTTACCAGCAGGGCCAGGGTTGCAGGCTCCGGGTAGATGTCCACACCGGTTTTTGCCAGCGCCTTGAGGGCGTCCACATCCACATTTTCGATTTCGATGGATAGTACGTCGGTGCTGTCGGCCAGATCCTGCAGTGCCCGGGGATCATCCAGCGGTGCCTGGATATGACGCCAGGCCAGGGCCTTGGCGGGTGCCTGGGGATCCGGATCCAGGATACTGATACGCAGGCCCATCTGGGCGGCGGCTTGACAGAGCATCAGCGCCAGCTGGCCGCCACCGATGATACCGATGTGGCTGGCAGTCTGGGGCTGGGACTCTGGTGAGGTGTCGGATATGCTCATGCTGGCCAGCTTGCAAAAGCGCGCAATGATGCTCCTTTCCAGGTCTGGGTGACAACACGCCCAGAGGGTTTCCGAACAAAGTGCTACAGATTTCCACCACTATCCACATCCCGGCGGATGAAATCCAGTGCCAGCCCATCCGTGCCCAGGGCGCAGGCGGCCAGAACGTGAACAAGGTTTCCAGCGCCATTCATCTGCGTTTTGACGTGCTGGCATCCTCCCTGCCGGAAGACTGTAAAGCCAGGGTGCTGGCGCTCTCCGATCAGCGCATTTCCGCCGATGGCATCATCACCATCAAGGCGCAACGATTTCGCACCCAGGCCCGCAACCGAGACGATGCCCTGGCGCGCTTGGCGGCGCTGATCCAGGCCGCGCTGGTGGTGCCTAAAACGCGCCAGGCCACCAGGCCCAGCCGCGCCGCGAAGCAGCGCCGCATGGCGCAGAAAAGCCGCCGTGGTGAGGTTAAAGCACTACGCGGCAAGCCTGAGCACTAGACCTTCTCAGGCTGCAGCTGCCAATCCAGGGTTTCCCCGGCCCACAGCGGCACCAGGGGTTGTGCGGTCAAGCCCAGGCTCGCCGGTACCGTCCAGGGTTGCTGCACCAGGGTGATCTGACGCTGATTACGCGGCAGGCCATAGAAGTCCGGGCCAAAACAGCTGGCGAAACCTTCCAGCCGATCCAGGGCACCGATGCTGGCAAACGCCTGTGCATACAGCGCCATGGCGTGATGGGCGGTGTAACAACCGGCACAGCCGCAGGCGGCTTCCTTGTCCTGGCGGGCGTGGGGGGCGCTGTCGGTGCCGAGGAAAAATTTCGGGTTGCCACTGGTGGCTGCGGCCAGTAGCGCCTGGCGATGCACTTCCCGTTTCAGTACCGGCAGGCAATAGTGGTGCGGGCGGATCCCGCCGCTGAACAGGGCATTGCGGTTCAGCAGCAGATGGTGCGCGGTGATGGTGGCTGCCACATTGGCCGGTGCCGCCCGCACGAATTCGGCGGCCTGGGCGGTGGTGATATGTTCCAGTACCAGCTTCAGTGCTGGCAGGCGTGTCAGCAGCGGTCGCAGCAGCTGCTCGATAAACGCCGCTTCCCGATCGAAGATGTCCACCGCTGGATCTGTGACCTCGCCGTGTACCAGCAGCGGCAACCCGGTTTCCACCATGGCTGCCAGGGCGGCATCACAGCGGCGGATATCGGTCACGCCAGCGGCGGAATTGGTGGTGGCACCAGCGGGATACCATTTCACCCCATGCACAATGCCGCTGGCCTTGGCGCGCCGAATCTCATCGGCACTGGTGTTGTCGGTGAGGTACAGGGTCATCAGGGGTTCGAAGTTGTGACCCGCCGGCACGGCGGCCAGAATACGTTCGCGATAGGCTTGCGCGGCTTCGGTGGTGGTCACCGGCGGGGCCAGATTGGGCATCACAATGGCGCGGGCAAATTGTTTGCTGGTATCAGGCAGTACCGCCGCCAGCATGGCGCCATCGCGCAGGTGCAGGTGCCAGTCATCAGGTTGCAGGAGCGTTAAGGTTTGCATGCAGATACCGAATAGAAGTTGCCGCGCTAGTGTAAACGCAACCGGGGCTGCGGGTCCGGGTTGGCTGTTGTTTTTATCGGCGCTGTTCTGGTTATTGCCGGGTTGTGGGACGGCGCCTGAGCCGGTTACAACAGAACGGCCTGCGGCGGGCAGTACCCAGCCCTGGTCCGGGCCGCTGCCACCGCCGGTGCTGCTGATTTCTCTGGATGGTTTTCGGCACGATTACTTTGCGCTGCAGGATGCCCCCAACCTGGCACGGTTGCGCGCTGATGGATTGCAGGCCCAGGCATTGATACCTGTGTACCCCAGCAAGACCTTTACCAACCACTACAGCGTGGTCACTGGTCTGTATGCGGAAGATCATGGAGTGGTGGCCAACCGCATGTGGGATCCCCAGCGCCAACGCAGTTTTCGGCCGGGTGATGCGGCGGCGGTGGGCGATGCGGCCTGGTTCGATGGCGAACCCATCTGGGTTACCGCCCAGCGTCAGGGGCTGCGCAGCGCCACCTATTTTTGGCCGGGTTCCGAGGCGCCGATTGGCGGGGTGCGGCCGGATTATTGGGTTGCCTTTGATGAGCGCGTCCCCAACCGACGGCGGGTGCAGCAGGTCCTGGCCTGGCTGGATCTGCCGCTGGCGGAACGACCCAGTCTACTGACCCTGTACTTCGGCGATGTGGATACCGCCGGGCACAGGTTTGGTCCAGATTCTCCCCAGGTGGCTGCGGCCATCAGGGCCCTGGATGAGGCCTTGGGAGAATTACTGACCGGTTTAGAAGCACGGGGACTGCTGGCGCAGATGCATCTTCTGATCACCTCTGATCATGGTATGGCGGCCCTGGATCCAGAGCGGGTGATCTATCTGGAAGACTATCTGGCACCAGCGGCACTACGGATTTCAGATCTGGGCGCCAGTGCCCATCTCTGGGCAGAGGAACTCAGCGTCGCAGAGATCCTGGCAGCGTTGGAGGGTGCACACCCGCATATCCAGGTTTGGCGCCGGGAAACCGTGCCGGCACGGCTGCGCTTTAGCCGGCATCGGCGAATCCCGGATGTGGTGGTTGAGGCGGATCCGGGTTGGGAGATCAGCGACCGTCGCCGCAGCCTGGCCACGCGGGTGTTGCCCAGTCTGCAAGGGGGGCATGGCTGGGATCCGGCATACCCGGATATGCAGGGCATTTTCATTGGCCATGGCCCGGCCTTTGTGCCTGGCAGCCAGATGCCGGCGGTGGAGCTGGTGCACTTATACGTGCTGATGTGTCATTTGCTGGGCATCAGGCCCGCACCCCAGGCGGGCGATTTGCAGCAGTTTGCACCCTATCTGCAGTCGGCTTGGCAGCCTGGTGCGGACAGGCTGCGGCTCAGTGGTGATGATGCACCCCCTGCTGCTGGGCTGCACGCACCAGGGTCTGGTAATCCCGGTCGGTCATGGACGGAAACCGCAGGATCAACGCAGTAATCCGCCAGAGTTCCGCATCGCTGTGGGTTTTGCCCCAGGCGGGCATGCCGCTCATGCCGATGCCGTGCTTGGTGGCCCAGAACAGTTCTGCGGGGGTGCGCACGCCGGCCAGATGCTGCAGGTCCGGCGCTGCCGGGTACAGGCCCTGACCCAATGCGCCTGGTGCCTTGCCCGGGGCACCGTGACAACTGGCGCACATGGCCTCGTAGGCCATGACGGTCTCATGCAGGCGGGCTTCGCTGAGC
>JBJHDG010000235.1:0-4243 GCA_050486425.1 Pseudomonadales bacterium
GCCGTATCGTTGGCGCTACCGTATTGGCAGAGCTGGCCTGGTCTGTTGAAAACATGCTCAACCGTGTCATTGATGGCACGGTAAAAACAGCGGCGGGACATGTAAAACTTACCGAGGCCGCCCGTGACCTGATGGTGCCGCTGCGCGATGCCTTCAGCCAGCGCCAGCAACCGGATGCAGCGACCCAGGAGCGGGTTGGACGGTTGATGGAGCAGGCCGATCTGCTGGCATCCGGCGGCAGCCTGGAAGAGTTGGAAGAAGCGCCAGCGCCGGCCACGGCTGCGCCCTTGACGAGTGCCTTTGTGGATGAAGGCAGGCCCGATGTAGATGCAGAAACGCTGGGTCTGTTTGAAATGGAGGCGGCCGAGCATTTACGGGCCCTGGAAGCACGCTTCCTGTCTGCCAATGCGGCGCCCGGCATGTTCCTGGACGACAGCGTCATGCGTGCCCTGCACACCCTCAGAGGCAGCGCCAGCATCGCCGGCGTGGAAAGCGTGCATCGTCTGGGCAATGCACTGAACGAAGTGGCGGCAGTAGTCTTTGACAGCGGCAAACCGCTGGACAGCAATCAGTTTGAATTTTTCCAACAAGGTGTGTTTGCGCTGCAGCGTTGCAGCCAGGCATTGCTGGCTGGACGTGATCCGGATGAGGACGTGCAGCTGTTCGAAACCGAAGCCCAGCGCCTGCTGGATGCCCTGTCGGCACAGGTTCGCTCATTGGCTCCGCTGCTGGATCTGGGTGGTGCCGACGCCCTGCTGAACTATCAACGCTTCCTCACCGGTTGGTGTGGTGGCTCCATGGACCTGGGGCTGTTTTCGGATACGGTAGCTGCGTTGCACGAAGTGCGCAACGAAGCGGAAAGCCACCAGCAAGATAAGATCCGTGAGCTCTGTGATGGTCTGCTGGGGCTGTATGACGTGCTGGAAGATGGCCCGCTCAGTAATCAGCATGAACAATTGCTGCAGCAAGGGCATGAGCAGCTGCTATCGCTGCTTGATGCCATCGCGGCGGCGCAATCGCAGCCCGCAGTCACGGCGATAGTTGCTCGACTCGCACAAGCCAGGAAACAGATCGAGGATGTGGGTCAATCCGGCATGCCGCTGCTGGATTTGGAAGAGGAATTGGCGCAAAGCCTGAAAACGATTGAGCCGGAAGCTAAGCCAAAGGCAGAGTCGGAAAAAATTGGTTTCAGCATTCCGCTGCTGGACGCAGAAGAAATCGAGTTGTCTCCGGTTGCAGATGAAGCCACAGATGCAGAGGAAATTGATCTGCTGCCGCCGGATGAGCGGACTCAGGACCTACCGGAAGTAGAGATGTTGGAGCCGGAGGCCCCTGCGCCCGCACCGCCACCAACACCTCGCGCCGCCGCGCCTGTAGCGCCACCAGCAGCATCACCAGCGGTGCCCGTGTCCTTGCCAACACTGCCCGATGATACGGATCCAGAGATTCTTTCCATCTTCATCGAAGAAGCTGAAGAGCTGCTGGAGAGTATCGACCACAGTATTCATGACTGGATTGAGGCGCCGGACAACCGCCTGCACATTGAGAACCTGTTGCGCGCTCTGCATACCTTAAAGGGTGGGGCGCGCCTGGCCGGATTAACCGAGTTTGGTGAAGATACCCACAACTACGAATCCTATCTGATTCGGGTTCAGGACAAGGATGCGTTCGGCTCTGATGTCTTCCGCGAACTGCAATCGCGACACGATGCCCTTCTGCATCAACTGGCGCTGATCAAAGCCGCTGCTGGCTTGGCACCGGTACCGACCGTACGCGGGGTGCCTGCTGCACCAGCGCCGGCGGCGACACCGTCGGCAGCACCGCCAACGCCTGCACCCATGGCAGCCACGCCGGCTACGCCCAGTCCTGCTCAGCGTGCGCCGGAAGCGCCGACAGCAGCGCCCGCTGCGCGGCCAGCAGCCACAGCTGCAGCACCTGTAGCGTCAGCAACGGCGCCCAAAGCAGCACCGGCGCAGCTGAAACCACCAAAACCACCCCAGGCGGACGCGGACGCCAAATCCGCCACCGATGGCCGGGAACAGGTACGGGTTTCGGCCCAGCTGCTTGATCAGTTGGTCAATGTGGCGGGTGAGACCAGCATCATCCGCGCCCGGGTGGAACAGGGCATCAATGACTTCACCACCGCACTGGACGAGATGGCAATGACCATCGAACGGATGCGGGAGCAATTGCGGCATCTGGAAATCGAAACCGAAGCCCAGGTCCAGCATCGCCAGGAACAAATCGAAGTCTCCAAATACGAAGACTTTGATCCGCTGGAAATGGATCGCTATTCACAGTTGCAGCAATTGGCCCGGGCGCTGTCGGAAAGTGCCTCGGACATGTTGGATCTGAAGGAAACCCTCACTTACCGTGCGCGTGAATCCGAAACTCTGTTGATCCAGCAGGCGCGCTTGAATACCGAGTTGCAGGAAGGCCTGATGCGCACCCGCATGGTGCCCTTCGGCCGCATGGTGCCACGTCTGCGCCGCATCGTGCGACAAGTCGCGGCCGAAGTGGGCAAGCAGGTGGAATTCAACGCCTACAACGTGGAAGGTGAGCTGGACCGCAATGTGCTTGAGCGCATGGTGCCGGCTATCGAGCACATGCTGCGCAATGCGGTGGACCATGGCATTGAAACACCCGAAGAACGGCGCACCTATTCCAAACCGCCCGTGGGCCGCATTGACCTGCGTTTGGCACGGGAAGGCGCAGACATCCTGATCGAAATCAGCGATGACGGTAAGGGCATTGATGTTGAAGCCGTGCGCGCCAAGGCCCTGGCCAAGGGTCTAATGCAGCCCGATGAAAAGCTTGATGATGCCAGCGTGCTGCAATTTATTTTCGCCCCCGGTTTTTCTACTGCAGCAACGGTAACCCAGATTTCCGGGCGCGGTGTGGGCATGGACGTGGTGCACAACACCGTGAAGCAGCTGGCCGGTAGCATCAATATCAGCGCCACACCCCACCGTGGTACCAAGTTCGGCATTCGTTTGCCGTTCACGGTGTCGGTGAACCGGGCGCTGATGGTAACCGTTGCCGACGATCACTACGCCATCCCGCTCAATTCCATTGAGGGTATCGTGCGAGTGCCGGCGGATGATCTGCAAAGCACCTACGCCAATGAAGGCGGCTTTGAATATGCGGGCGTGCCTTATCGGCTGCGCTACCTGGGGCATTACCTGGGTCGCGATTATGTACCCCAGCTGGATCAAACCTCGGTGCCTGTGGTGCTGGTACGCAGTGGTGATCAGGCCGTAGCCATCCATGTGGATGGCGTGCACGGCAGCCGCGAAATCGTGGTGAAGAGCCTGGGTCCGCAATTTGCAGGCGTAGGCGGTATTTCCGGTGCCACCATCCTGGGTGATGGCAGCGTGGTGGTGATTCTGGACCTGGTGGGTCTGGTGCGTACCCAAACCGCTAGCATCAGCATGGGCACCGACCTGTGGCAGGAACAGCAGGATCGTCCCACCTGTGTCATGGTGGTTGACGATTCCGTTACCGTGCGCAAGGTCACCTCGCGCCTGCTGGAACGCCAGGGTATGGACGTGCTGGTGGCCAAGGATGGTGTGGAAGCCGTGGCCATGCTGGCAGAACAAAAACCCGACATCATCCTGCTGGATATCGAAATGCCGCGCATGGATGGTTTTGAAGTGGCGCAGCACGTACGACGCGATGAGCGCCTGGCCGATCTGCCCATTGTCATGGTCAGCTCCAGAACCGGCGCCAAGCACCAGGAACGCGCGGTGGAAATCGGCGTCAATCGCTTCCTCGGCAAGCCGTTCCAGGAAGCTGAGTTGCTGGCCACCATCAACGAGTTGGTGCAGCGCTAAAGCGCGAAGCGGACTATGGCAGAAACCGACACTCAGTCTGCTGACATCACCTGCGTCATGATTCCCGTGGCGCAGCAGCAGTTATTGCTGCCCAATGTCACCGTGGCGGAGATCCTCACTTGGCGCCGGCTTAAAGTGCAGCCTGAGCTGCCAGCCTGGTGTGCCGGCCTGCTCGGCTGGCGCGGCGAGACCATTCCGGTGGTGCGCTTTCCCGTGCTCAATGGCGCTGATCCAGCACAAGCTGATGCCGGCCGCTGCATCCTGGTGATGAACCGGGCGCGCAGTGCACGCGGCCCAGCCTTCTATGGCCTGATTGCCTCCGGCCTGCCACGTCTGCTGCATCTGAGCGCGGATGATTTGCAGAACAACCGCGTTGCACTGGGGCCGGCAGAGATGGCTTCGGTGAATGT
>JBJHDG010000236.1:0-4239 GCA_050486425.1 Pseudomonadales bacterium
AGCCACAGGTAGTACATGCTGTTCCGCACTCAGGCTGCCGGCAGGCAGCGCAAAACGACGTGTCGCCCAATCCGCCATGGCCTGGCGCAATGCCTCCGAACCCTTGGTGGCGGGATAACTGCCCAAACCCATGCGCAGCAGTTCGGGATTTTGCAGTGCTTCCAGAATGAAGTCGGGCGGCGCATGTTTCGGCTCACCGATGGACAGCGCAATATGGGGTGCACTGGTGGTCGGTGTAATACCTGCCTTGAGCCCATTTAGGCGTTCAAAGGGGTAGGCTTGCAGTTGTTGAAGTCGGGGATTCATGGGCCTTTGCTCTGGGGATCTCTGCGATCAGGCCATATCGGCCAGAATGTCCGTATCCAGTTGTTCGCAAATGGTCCGGCTCAGCTGGTTCAGCTGTTTGGGATCCCGGATCTGCTGCTGGTCGGGGCCGGAAATATAAAACATGTCTTCCACCCGGTCACCCAAGGTGCTGATCTTGGCGCTGTGGACGTTGATACCCAGGGCAACAAAGATCCGCCCCAGGCGTGCCAGCAGGCCTGGCCGGTCGGATGCCAGGATCTGCAACAGTGTGTACGGAGAATCCGCCTCATTGCCCAGGTTGGCTTCGGTTGGGCGCTGAAACTGTTTGAGCCGGCGCGGGATGCGGCGCGGGCCGTTGTCCGCGGGCAATTCAGTCTGCTGCAGGGCACGCTCCAACGTCTCTCTGATCAAGGCGCAGCGGCGCGCATCATTGCCCAGCGGCTGACCACTCTCATCCAGCACGATATAGCTATTGAAACAGAAATCGCTGGCTGAGGTGTAAATGCGTGCATCATGGATGGACAAACCCAGCTGTTCCATGGCGCTGGCGGTGATGGCAAACAAATGGGGTTGATCCTTGGTATAGATAAAAATTTCCGTGGCACTTTCCTGATTTCCCCGCGCCTGATCCCCTTGTGAGGGGAGGTCACGCAGCAATACCAGCGGCTTTTGTGTTAAATCCAAGGCGGCGATAGCCTGGGTGACGGCCACGATCTGCGCCACATCGTGGCTCAGGAAAAACTCTGGATCCGGATCATCCCAGATCGCCTGCGCTTCCTGGGCCGGCATACCCTGTTCCGCCAGCTCTGCCAGCGCCCTCTGCATGGCATCCTGGATCAGTTGATCCCGGTCCACTGGATGTTGCAGGCCTTGCTGCAAGACTTTGCTGGTTTCCAGATACAGCTGTCGTAACAGCGTTGCCCGCCATCCATTCCAGAGCTCCGGGTTGGTGGCGGTGATATCTGCCACGGTGAGCGCATACAGATAATCCAGACGTTGCTGGGTCTGCACTTGCTGAGCAAACTCATGGACCACTTCCGGATCGTAGATATCCTTGCGTTGTGCGGTGGCGGACATGATCAGGTGCTCCTGCACCAGCCAGATGACCAGCTCCCGGTCGTAATCCGCTAGCGCATGCCGGCGGCAGAACAGGTCAACATCATGTGCGCCCAGGGTGGAGTGATCTCCGCCGCGGCCCTTACCTATATCGTGAAACAGCCCGGCGATATACAGCAGCTCGATCTTGGGCAGCCGTTTGATGCACTGATGGGCCACGGGAAATTTTTCTTCCGCGCTTGCATCCAGTAGCTGGCGCATATTGCGGATCACCATCATGGTATGGGCATCGACGGTGTAGATATGGAACAGGTCATGTTGCATCTGACCAACAATGCGGCCGAACTCCGGGATGTAACGGCCCAGCACGCCGTAGCGCCGCATCCGTGTCAGCTGCGACACCAGGTTGTGGGGTGAACGCAGCAGCTCAAGAAACAGTGCTGTCACCTTAGGGTCCTGGCGAAACTCTGCGTCGATCAAATCCAGATGATTGCGAATCAGCCGAATGGTATCGGCGCGCACGCCAGCGATCTGTGGCCGCTGCGCCATCAATACAAACAGCTCCATCAGTGCGGCCGGGTATTGAGCGAACACCTGGGGATGGCAGGCTTCGATGTAATCATCCCGCAGTTGAAAACGTTCATTGATGGGCGCCACCTGAGGTGTGTAGTGGGCGCGCAGGATGGCCTCATCAAAATACTGCAACAGCACATCATTGACTTCACGCAGCCCCAGCACCAGCCGGTAGTAATCGTGCATGAATTGTTCCACCGCCAGCTGCGCCGGCCCGTCGCTGTAGCCAAAGCGTTCTGCCAGCTGGCGCTGGTAATCAAACAACAGCCGGTCTTCCTTGCGCCCCGCAATCAGATGCAGCCCGTAGCGAATTTTCCACAGCAGGCGCCGGCCTTCGGTGAGCAGGGCGGCCTCCTCCGGGGTGAGAAAGCCGCGCCCGGAGAGTTCCGCCAGGCCCATGCTGCCGAAGTGGCGCTTGATGATCCAACCCACGGTTTGGATGTCGCGCAGGCCACCGGGCGAGCTTTTGATGTTGGGTTCCAGGTTGTACTCGGTATCGGCGAAACGCCGATGGCGTTGCTGCTGCTCATCGCGTTTGGCGCGAAAGAATTTTGCGCTGGGCCAGATTTCATCGGCGGCGAACAGTTCGCCCAGCCGTCGATCCAGCTGCAGCGGCCCAGCCAGTGGGCGTCGCTCCAGCAATGCAGTGGCAATGGTGATGTCGGCGGCAGCTTCCTGCTGGCACTGGGCCAGGCTGCGCACGCTGTGACCAATATCCAGCTTCAGATCCCAGAGCTGTTGGATGAATTGTTCCAGCTGGGCGCTGCAGGCTGTCGGATCAGCATCACAGAGGATCAGCAAATCCACATCGGAATAGGGGTGCAACTCGCCGCGGCCATAGCCACCCACCGCAAACAGCGCCAGCTGATTCTGCAGCGCCTGTGGCCAGGGAATCTGCTCCCAGATGGACAGGATGCAGGCATCCACATAGGCGGTGCGGCGGGCGATGAGCGCATCGATATCGGCCCCGGCCCAGAACTGGTTGGCCAGCTCCTGGTCTGCTTCCAGCAGGCGGGTTCTGGCCGCAGTGACCGGACTACTGGCAGTTTTCACAGCGCTTGTTCGTCCTGCCGCAGGGTCAGGATCTCGGCCCCGGTTGCCGTAACCAGGATGGTGTGTTCCCACTGGGCGGACAGCTTGTGGTCCTTGGTCACCACCGTCCACTGGTCCGGCAGGATGCGGATATGCCGGCTGCCGGCATTGATCATGGGTTCGATGGTGAAGGTCATGCCGGCCTTGAGCATCGGGCCAGTGCCGGCCCGGCCGTAGTGCAGGACTTGGGGTTCGTCGTGAAAGATGTCACCGATGCCATGGCCGCAGAATTCCCGTACCACGGAATAGCGGTTCTGCTCGGCAATGGTCTGGATGGCCGCGCCAATATCCCCCAAATGGGCACCATCCCGCACCGCCCGGATGCCCGCATAGAGGCATTCCTGAGTCACCTCCACCAGACGCTGAGCCAACACGCTGGGCTGACCGACAAAGAACATCTTGCTGGTATCGCCGTGGTAGCCATCCTTGATGACAGTGACGTCCAGATTCAGGATATCGCCGGCCTTGAGCTTCTTTTTGTCCGACGGGATGCCATGGCAAATCACATGATTTACCGAAGTGCAGATGGACTTGGGAAACGGCGGCACCTGCGGGGAACTCTGGTAATTCAAGGGCGCAGGTATGGCCTTGAGTTCATTGACAATAAAGTCATGGCAGATGCGGTCCAGCGCCCCGGTGGTCACCCCGGGCTGTATATAGGGCTCGATCATTTCCAGGACGCTGGCAGCCAGGCGTCCTGCCACCCGCATGCGTTCGATCTCGGCGGGGGTCTTCAACTTGATGGGCATCAGGGATCCAGGTTCCAGCGGAAAGCCGGTTATGGTATAAAGCGCGCCGCCCTGAGGCAACGAAGGGCGCAAACAGGGGCCCGGCGGAGCACCGCCAGGGCCACTTATATACCTAAACTACTCACATTATCCGACACTGCTGTGTGGGTGCCCGGGCTAGATCCGGGTTCGCAGCAGGGGGTAATGGAGGCTTAACCCGGAGACAAGCCTTATGACTGAAGTCAGCATGCGCGTCATGTTGGAAGCTGGTGTGCATTTCGGCCACCAGACCCGCTTCTGGAATCCGAAAATGGGTCCTTACCTGTTCGGCGCCCGGAACAAGATCCATATCATCAACCTGGAACAGACAGTGCCCATGTTCAATGAGGCGCTGCGCTTTGTACGTGGTCTGGCCAGGCGCAACAACAAAGTCCTCTTTGTGGGCACCAAGCGGGCAGCGGCAAAAACCATTGCCGAGCAGGCC
>JBJHDG010000237.1:0-4230 GCA_050486425.1 Pseudomonadales bacterium
CTGCACGATCTGCTGGCACAGGGCATCAGCGAAATACTGCTGGTAAGCCTGTACCCCCAACACGCGGACTCCACCAGACGCACCGGCATTGAAGCGGTGCGGCAGGCGCTGCAACGGCTGAATCCGGCCATTAATCTGCGGGTGCTGCCGCCCTTCTACCAGGCGCCAGACTACATCGACGTGCTGGCCGCCACCTGCCGCGCCCATTTGCCGGCGGACAACCAGTTACTGCTGCTGAGCTATCACGGCTTACCCGAGCGGCACCTGCTGAAGGCGGATCCCACTGGCAGTCACTGCCTGGCCAGCGCCGATTGCTGCGAGCGGGCATCCGTGGCCCACCTGTCCTGCTATCGCCACCAGTGCCGCGTGACATCCGCACTGCTGGCCGAAGCCCTGGGGCTGGGTCCGGATGCCTGGCAACTGAGTTTCCAATCACGCCTGGGGCGCCTGCCCTGGCTGCAACCCTATACGGATCAGGTGCTGCGGGCATTGCCAGCCCAGGGCTATAAGCGCATCAGCCTGGCCTGCCCGGCCTTTGTGGCGGACAACCTGGAAACCCTGGAGGAAATCGGCATGCAGGGAAAGGAGACCTTTCTCGCTGCGGGCGGCGAGTCCTTTACCCTGATCCCCTGTCTGAACGCCGCACCGGCCTGGCTGGATGTGCTGGCGGCCTGGTGTCAGCAGCCGCCACCACCGAGCCCGGTGGATCAGGCGCAGGAGTAGCCGCGGCCTGCGCGCAATCGCTACGCCTTGCCCAGCTGGGCGGCACGCGCACAGACGGCATCGAACAGGCTCTGGATCAATGGCCGGGAAAACATGGACTTGCGCGCCACAAAACGCACCGGCCGGTTCAGGCCGCTGGCACCCAGATGGATCAACTGCGCCTGCGGCACTGCCAGGGTACGGGCCACGCCTTCAGGCACCAGGCCATGGCCAAAACCTGCCAGGGCCATCTGTGCCACGGTGAAAAAGGATTCCAGCGAGGCCCGGCGCCGCAATTTCAGGCGCCGCATATCATCCTCGATGGAGCGCCAGGCGCCGGAGCGGGACTCAATGGTGATCACGTCCAGCTCATCCCCCACCTGATAGGCCAGAGGCGCCAGCGCCGAGGGCACGATCACCATGGGTTCCAGGCGCAGGATCTCACTTTGCAGGTCGGTATCGTAATCCGACAGCCCGGTGCAGATGCCCACCATATATTCCCCACTGCGCAGCCGGTCCAGTACCACCGGTGAACGCTGGGCATGGAATTCAAATTCCACGTCCGGCAATTCTGCCTGCACCTCGGCAAACAGTCGGGGCGCCCAGCTGGCCAGGATGGCTTCAGATACACCCAGGATCACCTTGCCCTTGCGCAGAGCACTGTCTTCCAGAAACACGGAGCGCATCTCGGTGATCAGAGGCTGCACTTTTTCTACCAGCCGGGTGCCGTGGTGGGTGAGTACCACCCGCCGACCCTGGCGCTCCACCAGGTGCCGATCGTAATAGCGCTCCAGCGCCGCGATCCGCTTACTCACCGCCGACTGGCTGATCTTCAGGCGAGTGGCGGTCTCCATCATGGTGCCGGTTTTCGACAGCTCCACCAGGGTTTCCAGATTCTCCAGCATGGGCGCGCATTCATTCCAAAGGGAGGACTATCTTATTCCTTCAATTCGCTTTTTTCATGGTTCTGTCCATCCCAGACTGGGCCCATGAGTCTGCCTGTCCTGCTGATCAGCCTCCTCGGCATTGCTGCCACCAGCCTGATCTCCGGGGTATTGGGCATGGCCGGCGGCCTGCTGCTGATGGCGCTGCTGCTGAGTCTGCTGCCCGTGGCCATGGCCATGGTGGTGCATGGTCTGGTCCAAGCCCTGGCCAATGGCTTTCGTGCCCTGCTCCTGTTGCGGCATGTCTGCTGGCGCCTGCTGCCACCGTTCTGTGCCGGCGGCCTGGTGGTGGTGGGGCTGTTTTCACTGCTGGCCCTGGTGCCGGAGAAGGCCTGGGTGCTGATCCTGATGGGCAGCGCGCCCTGGGCGGCACGGCTGCTGCCCAGGCACTGGCGCCTGGATGTCACCAAGCCCTGGGTGGGAGTGCTGAGCGGCATGCTGGTCACCAGCGCGCAGTTGCTCAGCGGCGTGGCTGGCCCGCTGCTGGATATGTTCTATCTGCACAGCAACCTGAACCGCTATCAAATCATTGCCAGCAAGGCCATGACCCAAACCTTGGGGCATCTGCTGAAGCTGGGCTACTACGCCAGCCTGCTCGGGCAGCTGGATGCCCTACCCGGCTGGTTCTGGCCACTCGCCGCGGGTGCCAGCCTGCTGGGTACCTGGCGCGGTACCCGGTTGCTGGTGGGACTCAATGATGCCCAGTTCCGCCGCATCAGTGGCTGGGTCATCCTGGGCCTGGGGGCCGGCTGTGTGCTCACCGGCCTCTGGCAACTGCTGGGGGCATAGCTCAGGCAGCCGAGGATCCGGTCAGATCTTCGGCCTGGGCTTCACCACAAACAGCAGATCGCCGGCATTTACTTGCTGGCCATTGGCGATGTTGATGCGGGTTACCTCGTAGCGCTGATCGTCGGGATACAGGGGCTCATCGCCCGTATTGAAATCCTTCAGCGCCAGGGGCGTGAAGATTTTCATGGCTTCGAGTTGACACATATTCTTGTCCACACTGATCAGTTCGCCCACGGAGACATACTCCGGCTCCGAGGGTGAAGGCGTGATATAGAAGATGCCGGTGGAAGGTGACAGCACCTTCAACTCATCACTGCCCTCGATACGCAGCGCTGCCAGGTTGATGCCGGCGCCATCCGTGCCTGCCGCCAGCTGCATCTCATCGATCAGCGACTTGGCGTCGGTGCGGGCCAGGAACTGGGGTAGATACTCGGTATCGTAGACACCCTTACGGAAGGTTTCATCACGCAACACGCGCTTGAGCAACGGAATGTTGGTACTGATACCGGTGATTTTGACCCGCTCCAGATAGGCCAACAACTTCTCAATGCCGCTGTCTCTGTCATCGGCATGCGCAATCACCTGGGCGATCATGGAATCGTAATAAGGTGATACGAACTTACCGGGGCCGGAGGTGACAATCAGATCAATGCCTGCCTCCTCCGGGAACACACATTCCTTGACTTCACCAGGATTGGGGCGGAACACCAGCTTGCCATCCGCACCGACAATGATTTTTTCCGCCGTTACCCGGGCTTCAATGGCATAGCCCTGCTGCTTGATTTCAATGTCGGCGATGCTCTCGCCAGAGGCAATGCGGAATTGCTGGGTGACGATGTCCACACCAGATACCAGCTCAGTCACCGGATGCTCCACCTGCAACCGGGTATTCATCTCCATGAAGTACACAGCATCGTTGTGCAGGTCGAAGATGAACTCCACGGTGCCCGCTCCCACGTAGTCAACCTCATCGGCGATGGCTGCGGTATGAGCAAACACAGCCTCGCGCAGCGCGGGCGGCAACATGGTGGAGTCGGATTCCTCAAAAACCTTCTGCTTGTCGCGCTGCACACTGCAATCCCGCAGCCCCAGCACCTTGGTGTTGCCATGGGTGTCTCGTAGCAGCTGAACTTCGATGTGACGCAGGGACGTCACAAACTTTTCCAGATACACATCACCGCTGCCAAAGGCCGACTTGGCTTCGGACACCACGCGATAAAACAGCTCGTGGAACTCGCCGACGCTACGCACCACCTGGATGCCCTTGCCGCCGCCACCATGCACCGCTTTGATGAGCACCGGATAGCCGATGCTTTCGGCCACTTCAGCCGCCCGTTCCACACTGGTAAGAATACCGTGGCTGCCAGGCACCACAGGCACACCCAGTTTCAGCGCTGTGTTGATGGCATTGGACTTGTTGCCCATGGTATCCATGCTGGACACCCAGGGTCCGATAAAATTGATGCCGTGAGAACGGCACAGCTCGGCGAACTGGGAGTTCTCCGACAGGAAGCCGATCCCTGGATGCAGGCTGTCCACTTTCTCATGCTCAGCCACCCGCACCACACTCATGGCATTGAGGTAGCTTTCATCCGGCGTGTTGCCGCCAATACAGACGACCCGATCTCTGGCGCCCAGGCTGTCCACCGCCACTGAATCCATATCCGGATCACTTTGCACCAGCACCACTTCAATACCATTGCGCTGGGCAATGCGAATCAGCTTCACCGCTGTGCAACCGCGGGCGTGAATCAGCACCCGCTTCACCGGACGGATCAGGTCCTGGGGACTGAAC
>JBJHDG010000238.1:0-4162 GCA_050486425.1 Pseudomonadales bacterium
GTGTTGTTGCTGCGCGTGCAGATCGGTCAGATGCAACAGGCTGGTGCAGCGGCGTTGGGACAGCGCCGCTTTATTCCCATTCTCGGCGGCACATTTGTCGGTGTGGAAGGTATGCAGGGTGAAGTATTGGCGGGTGGTGGTGATTGGCAGTGGCAGCGGCCAGATGGTGTCACCGAAATCGAAGCCAGATACAGTATCCGCACTCAGGATGGTGTGCTGATCCAGGTCTGCAACCAGGGTTTGCTGGCGCCGAGCGCTCAGGGCCTGCCTTATGTGCGCACCCACCCGAGTTTTCAAGCGCCGGATGGTCCCTATGCCTGGCTCAATCAGCGTCTGTTTGTGGGTGGACTGGGTTTGGCGCGTGCGGGTGACGCGGTCAAGGTGCAGGTGTTCGTGGTGGATTGAGTGCATCAGCACTCAGGCCAGCCGCATCAACACTTCCTTGGTACGCAGTTTCAGGTGGGTATCGGAAACAATGGCCGGCGCCTGGGTGAGCGCGTTTTCCGGCGTGGGCAAACGGAAATTGACGTACTCCACTTGTGGCAAGTGCTGGCGCACAAAGAAGAACATCTGTGCACAGAGCCAGCGCCGGTAACCCATATCACGACCTTCCGGGATGCACAGACACTTGCGTAGCAGAATAACTTTGTGGGCTTTGGGGTTGTACACCGCATCCAGCAGCCCAGTAACCTGTCCTTGCGCGTCGGTGAGCACATAGCCCAACCAGCGCTCACCGGCCTGCTGACGCGCAGCCTCCTGGGCACGCCACTGCTGACGCAGGTTCGATGGATCGATCTGCTGTGAGCCCGGTTGTGCGCTTTGCCACAGCGCAAGAAAACTATCTAACAAATGTTCTGGAACCTGGTCCTGCAACAGCTGAATACTGGCGCCGGAAAAGCGCTGGCCTTCATACACCCAACGCTGCATCAATTCCCAGCTCAGATTTTTCAGACGCAGACGTTGAGTGTTGAAGTTCATGGCATAGCGCGCGCTGAAAAAGCGCGCCTTGCGCCGAATGCTGGGTGAATCCCAGACCGGTTCAATCAGTGGGTAACCAATCTGATCCGCGTAGGAAGCCACTTCCTTGAGCAGTGCCCGGGCAATGCCAAGATGGCGGTAGTCCGGGTGCGTGCCGAGCAAAAACATGAGCGCCAGCTGCTCGTCTGCGGGTGCATCCTCGTGGTGCACCTTGGCCACCCAGGCGATACCTATACATTGTTCATCGGCGGTCCAGGCGAGCCAGGTTTCAAATCTGCGCTGGGAGGAACGGCCATTTTTTCGAATCATGCGCATGCGATACGCCAAGGGCGCCGCTGTGGCATCCGGATCCCGCTCCTGCTGCAGCACATCCTCCAGCGCCAGCCGCTTGTGCAGCTCCTGGTCAGTCGCCAAGACCGGGTCAAAGCGTTTGATGTAAAAGGTTGCTGTCGCGTGCATGGGCATACCTAAGCATATTGCTCCGGCAAAGGAAATACCCCGATTTTGAATTTTTTAAGCGGCCAGTCCACTGTGGCGTAACAACGCCTCAAGTTGGGGCTCGCGGCCACGGAACGCCTTGAAGGACTCCATGGCCGGTCGACTGCCACCCACGGCCAGCACTTCCTCACGAAACCGTCGGCCAGCGTTGCCGGTGAGCACACCTTCTTCTTCCAACAGGCTGTAAGCATCGGCGGACAACACCTCCGCCCATTTATAACTGTAGTAACCGGCGGCATAACCGCCAGCAAAAATATGGGAAAACTGATTCGGAAATCTGTGTTCTGCGGGCGGGAAGATCACCGCAACTTCCTGGCGTACACGCGCCAACATTGCCATGTAGTCATCTTTGGCCGGATCAAATTTATGGTGCAGCAACATATCGAACAGGGCGAATTCCAGTTGCCGCACCATTTGCATGCCGCTCTGGAAGTTTTTCCCCGCCAGCATTTTGTCGTACAGGTCTTTGGGCAGGGTTGCGCCGCTATCTATGTGCCTGGTCATGCGCTGCAATAACTCCCATTCCCAGCAGAAGTTCTCCATGAATTGACTGGGCAGTTCCACCGCATCCCACTCCACGCCGTTGATGCCGCTGACCATGAGTTCATCCACCTGGGTGAGCAGATGATGCAGGCCGTGACCAAACTCGTGAAACAGCGTGATGACTTCGTCATGGGTGAACAGCGCTGGCAAATTGCCCACAGGGCGCGAAAAGTTGCAAGTGAGAAATGCCACTGGTGTTTGTACGCCATTGACCATGCCCCGGCGACAGACCGCGTCAGCCATCCAGGCGCCGCCGCGTTTTTTATCCCGGGCATACAGATCCAAATAGAACTGGCCCACCAGGCTGCCATCGCGGTTGCGGATGTCATAAAAATGCGCATCCTCATGCCAGGTTTCCGTGGCAGCGGGCTTGATCTGCAGTTCATACAAATGTTCCACCAGATAAAACAGGCCATCCAGCACCACCTGTTCCGGGAAGTAACGTTTGAGTTCCTGTTCCGAGAATGCGTATCTGGCTTGACGCAGGCGCTCGGATACAAAGGGCACATCCCAGGGTGCCAGTTCTGTCAGCCCCAGTTCCGCCTGGGCAAATTCGCGCAGTTCCTGCATGTCGCGTTCGGCAAACGGTTTGGCCCGGCGGGCCAGCTCATGCAGAAAGTCCAGCACCTGTTCAGGTTTGTCGGCCATCTTGGTGGCCAGGGACAACTCGGCGTAGCTGGCATAACCCAGCAACTGGGCTTTTTCCTGACGCAGTTGCAGAATTTCCTTAATCAATGCGCTGTTGTCCCATTCCGGCTTGCCAAATTCCGAGGCCCGGGCGCCGGCCGCGCGATACAGTTGCTCGCGCAGTGCGCGTTGGGTGCAATACTGCATCACCGGCAGATAGCAGGGCATTTGCAAGCTTAGTTTCCACCCATTTTGTCCATCTTTGCTGGCAGCTTCCTGCAAGCCGTGCAGCACATCCTCAGGTACGCCATCAAGCTGGGCCGGGTCTTCGATATAGAGCGCAAAGTCATTGGTGGCATCCAGCACATTGTCGGCGAATTGGGATGACAGCTGCGCCAGGCGCTCGGCGATTTCCCGGAAGCGTTGCTGCTGGGCGGGCGGCAGCTCGGCGCCGCTAAGGCGGAAATCCCGCACTGCATTGTTGATGACTTGCTGCCGTGCTTGGCTGAGCTGAGCAAAATCCGGGCTTTGCTGCAGGGCCAAGTAACCCTGGAACAGGGCCGGGTGCTGACCCATTTCCGCGGCGAACTGGGTGATCTTGGCCAGGTTGCTGTTGTAGGCGTCGCGCAGCGCCGGGCTGTTTACCACGGCGTTCAGGTGCGACACCTGATTCCAGGCCCGCTCCAGGCGGTCGCTGGCATCTTCCAGCGGACGCACGAACGTCTCCCAGCGCGGCGGCGTTGGCAGCTGCGCCAGTTGCGCAATCAGCGCACGGAACTCGGCGATCAGGCTGTCGATGGCTGGCGTGATATGCGCCGGCTGAATTTTGCTGAATTGGGGCAGGTCGGATGTAACAAGTAACGGATTCATCAGCACTCCTGACAGCTGGGGGCCAAAACTGCAGTTTGGCTAAAAGTTGTTCGGGAAGTATGGACTGGAAAACGGAAGATTGGTGCCTGGGGTCGGAATCGAACCGACACTCTGTTGCCAGAACCAGATTTTGAGTCTGGCGCGTCTACCAGTTTCGCCACCCAGGCTGGGATGTTGCGAGGGGCACGAAGGTTAGCCCAAGGGCTGGGGAGGGTCAATTGGCGCCACTCCGGATAAAGTGCCGTTGCCCCGTCTTTGGGTTGCGAGCTCGGGGGTGGCTCACTAGACTGCGCGCTCCTGCAACCTGGTCGGTAAAGCCATGGTACTCACCCGCGCGGATTTCCACTTCGATCTGCCGCCTCAGTTGATCGCCCAAACCCCGGCGCCTGTGCGCACCCAAAGCCGACTGTTGGTGCTGGATCCGGTTACGGGCGCTACGCAGCATCTGGGTTTTCAGCAGCTGCCGACGTTGCTCGCACCTGGTGATCTGCTGGTCTGTAACGATACCCAGGTGGTGCCCGCACGACTGTTCGGACGCAAGGCCTCCGGTGGCGCGTTGGAGCTGCTGCTGGAGCGGCTGGTGAGCGACCCGCAGGGTTGGTGCGAGAGCCGTGCCGGCACGGCGCCGCGTCCCGGCAGTCTGCGG
>JBJHDG010000239.1:0-4154 GCA_050486425.1 Pseudomonadales bacterium
GCATGCAGCGGGTACTGGGCTCGCCACATCCGGACACATGGGATAGAGATAAAGTTCGGCGGCAGCGCTTGCGGCAGTGCCAGCCCCCGGCTTTTGCGCCGGCTGCAGGAACGCCGCCGGATCGGCGGCAAACCTGCTCAGGCAACGCGGGTTGCAGAATTTGTAGTCATGGTCCTGATACCGGTGCTGATGGGGTCCGTCCAGGTCCACCGCCATGCCACACACGGGGTCTTTGGCGCGGCCATCTGGCAACGTCCAAGCAGGATCAAGTTGCAATTGCATCTGGGTCGACAAGGCAAGCTCCGCGGATCTGCAGACACCGTCTATTCAGACACCTATGTGCAACACATAGGTCAAGCAGAGTCGGAAGCTGCGGTCCCGGCGATCAGATGACAAATTTGATCGCCACTGGGCACCGCATCGGGCAGGTGCTGCCACTGGGCCAACGCCCCCACCTGCACGGTATCACCCCACCTGGAAGTGTTGGGGCAGGAACGCCTCGAAGGTTTCCTTGGCGTTCATCCCCAACGGCTGCAGGATGGCAGTGTGGACGCCACCGTCCATGGCTTCCCGGATGCGACTGCGACAGTAGTCGGCATCACCAATGATGGCAATCTCATCCACAATCTCGTCCGTCAGTGCACCTGTGGTCTTGGCCCGATCCTTCTGCGCCCAACCTTCGCGAATGGTGGCTGCCGCATCTTCATAACCCGCCCAGGCCAGGAATTTGTTGTACACCGGGGTAGCGAAATAAGGCGCGTAGGCGGCGCGGAACATGCCCCGGGCTTCCTCCTTGTTATCGGTGACCGAGATCATGAAACGGTTCACCACTTCCACCGCTTCCCAGTTCTTGCCACAGCCTTCGGCGGCCTTGCGCACGTGCGCCATCATTTTCGGCAGCGCGCGCTTGGGCCAGAGGTTGAAGATCACGCCATCGCCCACTTCCGTGGCCATCTCGATCATGTTGGGGCGCAGGGCCGCCAGATAGATGGGGGGCACTGGATCCAGGGGGAACTGGCGGTAACCATGACTGCGCACCGTCTCGCCGTCAAAGTCGGACTTCTCACCCTTGAGCATGGAACGCACCAGCAGGGTGGTTTCCTTGACCCGGGTCAGGGGCTTCTCGAATTTCTGCCCATGCCAGCCTTCCATCATGGCCGGGCTGGACGAGCCCATGCCCATGACGAAACGACCTGGCAGCAGTTGGGCCAGGGTGCCGATGGTGGCAGCCAGCACGCCGGGCGTGCGGGTGAACACAGGGGTAACCGCCACACCCAGGCGGATACTGTTGGTGTGGGCCGCCAGAGCGGCAGCGGTAATCAGCGGGTCCGGGGCGCCGGCATCACTGAACCAGGCATCGGTAATACCGTTGGCTTCGGCCCATTTCACCCGCTCGATGGTGTCCTTGACCCTGGGGCCAGCGGGAAGGGTAAGCGCAATTCTTTTGGGTAATGGCATGGCAGGTTCCTAATGGTTCTAGTCGAAGGACAAAGCGGTCAGGCGCGGAAGCATGGCATTTTGCGCCAACCCTGTTCAAGCCTTATCCTGTCGCGTTCAGCATTTCGCGCAAATCCTAGACGAGGAATCCATTCTCATGAGTGACGCACCCAAGCTAACCCCGGTTCGGGAGGCCCACAAGTTTGACGAGCAGGCACTGACCACCTATATGGCGGCCCATGTCGCCGGCTTCCAGGGCCCACTGCAGGTGCAGCAATTCGAGGGTGGCCAGAGCAATCCCACCTTTCTGCTGCAGGCTGCGTCAGGTAATTACGTACTGCGCAAGCAACCCCCAGGTCAGTTGTTGCCCTCCGCCCACCAGGTGGATCGGGAATATCGCGTCATGCATGCCCTGGAGCACACACCAGTGCCGGTGCCGAAAATGTACGCGCTCTGCGAAGACCCGGCGGTTATCGGCACCAAGTTCTACATCATGGAGGCCGTCGAGGGCAGAGTGATTGCCGACGGCACCTTGCCTGGCTTCAGCGTGGCGCAGCGCCAGGCGCTGTATGAAGACTTTGCCCGGGTGCTGGCAGCGCTGCAGAACGTCGACATCAACGCCGTGGGCCTGGCCGATTACGGCCCGCCCACCAACTACTACACGCGTCAGATCGGGCGCTGGACCAAACAGTACCTGGCATCGAAAACCGACGACATCGAAGCCATGGACAAGCTCATCGACTGGTTGCCAAACAACATTCCCCAGTCCGATCGTACCGTGCTGGTCCATGGCGACTTCCGCATTGGCAACGCCATTATTCATCCCACCGAGCCGCGCATCGTGGCACTGTTGGATTGGGAACTGTCCACCCTGGGCGATCCCATCGCTGATCTGGGACATTTCTGCGTATACATGCCCGATGGCAGCGCCGCGCCCCAGCTTCCCGGTGGCCCGGATCTGCAGGCGCTTGGCGTTCCCACCGAGGCGGAATTCGTGGCCAGCTTCTGTCGCCATGCCGGCATCGAGCGCGTGGAGAACTGGACCTTCTATCTGGTGTACAACCTGTTCCGGCTCGCCGGCATTATCCAGGGTGTGTACAAGCGCGGCCTGGACGGTAATGCCAGTTCCCAGGCAGCCCTGGGCCTGAAAGACCAGACCCGCCTGCGGGCTGAACGCGCCTGGAAGATGGTGGAGAACATGGGCCGATGACTGAGCCGGCGCTGGCAGCGCATCTCACCAGCGCCAGTGCCTGGATCCAGCTGCATGTGCTGAACTGGGCCAATGCGACACAGGTGCTGGTGATCGCCCTGGCACTGATCACCGCCCTGCTCCTGGCCCGCACCGCCCGACCCCTGTTCGAACACTGGCGGCAAACTGCCAGCGTCACCACCCACAATTTGTTGCAGCAATTGCAGTTGCTGCTGGCACCCACACTGGCCGCGCTGCTGTTATGGCTGGCACATGGCGTGAGTGTGCTGCAGAGCTGGCCGGGTGAATTGCTGCGCATCCTCGCCAACCTGGTCACCGCCTGGGTGGTGATCCGTTTCGCCACCGGCCTGTTGCGCCAGCGCGGCTGGGCGGCACTGATCGCGGTATTAGTCTGGAGTATTGCCGCTCTGGCCATTTTGGGTTGGCTGGAGCCCCTGTATCAGCAACTGGATGCCACCCGCTTCCGCAGCGGCGAATTCCAACTTTCCGTGCTGGATGCGCTCAACGCGCTGGTACTACTGGTCCTGTTCGTGCTTGCCGCCAACTTTCTTGCACGCCTGGTGGAAGAACGCCTGACGCGTCTGGAAGGTGTCAGCCCAGCCGCCCAGGTACTGGCCGGTAAGATCCTGCGCATCAGCCTGTATATTCTGGCAACTATCATTGCCCTCACCTCCATTGGTGTTGATCTCACTGCGGTGGCCGTGTTTTCCGGCGCGTTGGGACTGGGGATCGGTTTTGGTCTGCAAAAAGTGGTGTCGAATCTGTTCAGCGGCATCATCCTGCTGCTGGATCGTTCACTGCGACCGGGAGATGTGATCGAGGTGGGCAGCGCCTATGGCTGGATCGAAAAGATGGGCGCGCGCTATATCACCGTGGCGACCCGGGATGGCAAGGAATACCTGATTCCCAATGAGGATCTGGTAACGCAACAGGTGATCAACTGGTCCTATTCGGATCGTGCGGTGCGAGTACGCATCGGCGTCGGCATTTCCTATCGTTCCGATGTACGCCTGGCCATGGATCTGATGGTGCAAGCGGCACTGACACAAACTCGTGTGCTCAGGGATGACGCCCATCAACCTCAGGTGCGGCTGGTGAACTTCGGTGACTCTGCCGTAGAACTGGAACTACGCATCTGGGTGATGGATCCGGAGCGCGGGCTGCAGAACACCGCCAGCGAGATCCGCCTGAAAATCTGGGACCTCTTCCATGAACGCGGCGTAGAGTTCCCGTTCCCGCAGCGTGATATCCATATCACCTCCGCCCAGGGTTTACGTGATGCCCTGGATCAGCTGCCGCGGCACCCGGGACCCAACAATACCTAAAGCATCAGCTCCGCCATCAACGTCAGCACTTCCGGCTGGCCGCTGCCGATAAGCATGCTGCCCACCTCACCACGCTTGCCAGCCGCAATCCAACGCTGGGCGCGCTCCTTGATGCGCGCTGCCGGACCCACCAGATGCACGGCATCAATAAGTTCGGCAGGCACCGCGGCCATGGCCTCTTC
>JBJHDG010000240.1:0-4151 GCA_050486425.1 Pseudomonadales bacterium
CGGTATTGCCTGCGTTACAGCAAACCCTGCGCACGCATACGCGCTGCCTGTTGGTGGCCGAACCTGGTGCCGGCAAGACCACTCGCGTGCCGCTGGCGTTGCTGGCGGATACTGCCCCCGACCAGCGCTGGCTGCTGCTGGAACCCAGGCGCGTAGCCGCGCGCCTGGCAGCGACCTATATGGCCGCGCAACTGAATGAGCCCCTGGGGGCGACGCTGGGGTATCGGGTGCGTGGCGAGCACAAGGTCAGTGTTGATACCCGGGTGGAAGTGGTGACCCAGGGCATTCTGATCCGCTTGTTGCAGGATGATCCGGAACTGCCAGGGGTGGCCGGCATCATCTTTGATGAATTTCATGAACGCGCGCTGGATGCGGATCTGGCGTTGGCGCTGACTTTGGACGTTCAGGCAGCGCTGCGCCCAGACCTGAAACTGCTGCTCATGTCCGCAACCCTGGATACTCAGGCGCTGGTGACAATGTTGGGGCCGGACACGCCGGTGCTGCACTGTCCGGGTCGGCAGTGGCCGGTCACAACTTTTTATCGCCCGGCAGGTAATCAAGGCTCAGCGCTGCAACATCAAGTGCAGGTGATCCGGGAAGCCATGGCGGCTCATACCGGCGATGTGCTGGTGTTTCTGCCCGGACAGCGGGAAATTCATGCGCTGCAGCGGGCCTTGGCCACCCAGTTGCCAGCAACTGTATGGGTGCAACCCTTGTACGGCCAGTTGCCGCTGGCGCAGCAACAGGCGGTGCTGAGACCGCTGTCGCAGCAGGTGACATCGGCGCAAGTAACGGCACAGGCAGCAGCGCAGCGGCGACTGGTGCTGGCTACCGCCATTGCTGAATCCAGCGTTACCGTGCCGGGCGTGCGCATTGTGATTGATGCCGGACGCGAGCGGGTGCCGGTGTTCCAGCCCAAGTCGGGCCTCACGCGTCTGGATACGCGCTTGGTGAATCGCGCCAGTGCCGATCAGCGTCGGGGCCGGGCAGGTCGGGAAGGCCCCGGATTTTGCTACCGCCTTTGGCCGGAAGCGGCAACCCAGGCGGCGCAGGCGGAAGCGGAAATCCTGCAGGCCGACCTGGCGGGTCTGGTATTTGAGTTGGCGCGCTGGGGCACGACGGATCCCAGCCAGCTGCGTTGGCTGGATGCGCCGCCGCCCGGCGCCTGGGCCAGTGCCCAGGGCTTGCTGCAAAGTCTGGGCGTGTTGCAAGCCGACGGCAGCCTCAGTGCCCTGGGACGGCGCTGTGCACGCTGGCCCACCAGTCCCAGATGGGCGGTATTGCTGGAGCGGGCGGTGCAGATCAAACAATTACCGCTGGCCTGTTGGTTGGTGGCCTGGTTGGAAGAACAACCACCGACCACGGCAGTCGATCTGGCGCAGATTCTGGCCCAGCGTCCCAACAAGCACGCTAAGGGGCCAGCCGGGCGTTGGTACAGCGCGGCGCGGCAATGGGCGCAGCGTACCCACTGCAGCTTGGATGACGTTGCGGATGATGCCACCGGCGCCTTGACGGCAGCACCCGAGGCATTGGCCCTGTTACTGCTGGCGGCTTATCCGGATCGCATTGCGCAGAATCTGGGCAATGGTCGCCTGCGATTGCGCAGCGGCGGCCAGGCGGTGCTGGCTGAATCCGAGCCACTGGCGCAGCAACCCTTACTGGTCGCAGTGCAGCTGGATGGCGCCCCGGAAGGTGCGCGTATTTTCCAGGCGGCTGCCTTGCCCGAGGCCGTGCTGATTCGTGCCCTGCCGGAGACCGATGTTTGGCAGCCACGCATCAGTTGGGATGCCACCCAGGGTCGGTTGCTGGGTGAGGAAGTGCGTGGCACAGGCGCAATCGTGCTGGCACGGCGGGCGCTGCCCAAGCTGCCGGCGGCTGAGGTACAAGCAGCCTTGCTGGCTGCCCTGGTTGCCCGGGGCAGTCTGCCCTGGTCTGCTGCGGATCAGCAGTTGCTGGGGCGCCTGACCCTACTACGGCGTATACTGGGCGCGCCTTGGCCGGACGTGAGTGAATCTGCCTTGCTGGCGCAACTGGATATCTGGCTGGCACCGCATCTTACGGGTATCACAAAGCTGGAACAGATTGCGCGCTTGCCCTTGGCTAATCTGTACCTGCAGCAACTGCCCTGGTCACTGCAACAACAGTTACCACAGCTTGCGCCCACGCACCTGCAGTTACCTGGCGGTCACAAGGCCAGCATTGACTACAGCGATGCCGAGCCGGTGCTGGCGGCGCGCTTGCAGGATCTGTTCGGGCAGCGGGAAACGCCGCGCATTCTGGATGGCAAGCTGCAGTTGCTGGTGCATGTACTGTCGCCGGCACGACGGCCGGTACAGATTACCCGTGACTTGCCCGGCTTCTGGCAGTCCGGCTATTTCGAGGTGCGCAAGGAGTTGCGTGGCCGTTATCCGAAACATGCCTGGCCGGATGATCCGCTGCAGGTGGTGACACGGGCGCGTAAGATCAGGTAGGGCAGACACAGGATCAAATTGTTATGCGAGCGTTTGTCATGCGGGAGTTTGAATGCCGCTGTTTCGGGTAAAAATCAGAGGTGAGAATTTTCTGTTGAATCTGGGCGGGGAGCCCCAGATGCTGGGTTTTGATGTGGTGCACTTCGTGGAAGCGGCAACACCGGACGAAGCCAGTCAGAAAGCGGTGATCCGCACGCGGCAGAGTCGGCACCTGCGGGAAAACCAGCTGAGCTTGCCCAATAACCCTTCCACCCTGAATTGCGTGGCGGTGGACAGCGTCTGGTGGCGGCGCCGACGCCAGGATGGCCGCTATGAATTCTGGCCGGCTGAGTAAGTCGCCGCCTTACTCGGGCGTGGCTGCGGCCGGCACCAATTCCGGTTGCCCGATCACCGCACGGCGGAAATAGTCCCAGGTGCCGCGATAGATCTGTGCTTCATCCACCAGCCCCTCGCGTTGGAAAATCTCATGCACCTTGGGCAGGTTGCCGAACGACACACCCGGATAATAATGGTGATAAACGTGATAGCCGAAATTCAGATCCGGCATCAGTAATTTTTGCCACCAGGGCAGGATGATCAATGGCGTGGTTTCTTCCACGCTGCCATGGGCGATGTTGTAGCGATGTTCACACAGGGCCATCAGGCGCGAGATGATCTGAAAAAAGGTCAGCAGCGGCAGCAGCCAGTACAGCAGGAACAGCGGCCAAAGGGAAAACCAGGTCAGCAGGGCAGCGATCAGCAGATAATAGGCCGGCTGTACCCATCCCGGAATTTGCCAGCGACGCGGATAGGGATTGCTGGCCATCTTTTTGCCACGGATAAGCTTGATGATGTTCAGGCCCGTGACATCCCGCAGCAATGACAGCAGCAGCCGCTGCCAGCTTTGCGGCTGTGCCCACTCATCACCACTTTTGCGATTGAAATCCGGATCGGCATCGCTGAAGTAATGCCGGTGATGGGTGATATGCACCTGGGCGTATTTCTCCACGGTGACAAACAGTAGCGGATAGCACACCAGCAGATTGGTGATGAGGTCACCGTACTTGTTGCGGAAGGCCAGATAATGGGTTTGCTCGTGCAGCAGATAAGCCAATGCCATCTGGCGGGTGGCAATCAGCAGCATGGCCAGGATGCTGAAGGCCAGATGGTTGATCCAGACCGCCGCCGCAATCAGGGCAAAGATGCTGAGCCAGGAGATGGCCGCGCTGCGCAGCCAGGGCCAAAGCCGCGGCCCCATCAGCGCCTGCACTTCGCTGCGCGCAGCTGGCGACAGGCTGGCTTGGGTGCCGCGCACGCTGGGCGGCAGCGGCATGATGGGGTAGGCGGTGGGATTGGCCATAACCTGCCTCGTTGTTGGAATTGTTGTTACACGGCTTTTGCCGCAATGCGTTTGGCGGCTTCGGCCGACCAGATTTTCGGACCCTGCTGGTGCACGCTGGTGCCTTCCGCATCCACGGCCACGGTCACCGGCATGTCCTTGACTTCAAATTCATAGATGGCCTCCATGCCCAGTTCCGGGAACGCCAGCAAGGTGGACTTGGTAATGGCCTTGGCCACCAGATAGGCCGCGCCACCCACGGCGATCATGTACACCGCCTTGTGGTCGGCGATGGCATCGATGGCGATCTGACCGCGTTCGGCCTTGCCCACCATACCAATCAAGCCGGTTTCCGCCAGCAG
>JBJHDG010000241.1:0-4151 GCA_050486425.1 Pseudomonadales bacterium
CCTCGAGCGCGCGATCCTCCTGCGGCGTCGCGCCGCGCGGCCGGGTGCCGGCGATCGGGCGGATGGTGATACGACCGTCGCGCACCCGGACGAGAATCTCGGGGCTCGATCCGACGACGGAAAACCCTCCGAAATCAAGAAAGTAGAGAAACGGCGCCGGGTTGGTGCGACGGAGCGCCCTGTAAAGGGAAAAGGGCGGCAGGGAGAAAGGGACCTCGAAGCGCTGGCTTAGCACCACCTGGAATATATCCCCGGCCGCGATGTAGTCCTTGGCCCGCGCCACCTTCGCCATGTAGTCCTCGGGCGAGGTATTGGATGCGGGCTGGTGCGCGCCAATGCCGGAATGCGCCACCTGGGATTTTTCGACGTGCCGATCGAGTCCGTCAACGACCTCGTTGAGCCGGTCGGTTGCGCGGGCATAGGCCGCCTTGGCCGACAGACCGGCAGCGGGGCGGACGGGAGTAACCACTGTCACCTCATCCTTTACCGCATCGAAGACGACCATGATTGTCGGGCGGATAAAGACCGCATCGGGCAGGCCGAGCGGGTCCGCATTCGGCGGGGCAAGGTCCTCCATCAGGCGGACGGTGTCGTAGGACATGTAGCCGAAGACACCGGCGGCCATCGGCGGCAGCCCGTCGGGCAGATCGATGCGCGAGTCTTTGACCAGTCTCCTGAGCGCCTCCAGCGTGGACTCGTCGCAGGGCAGAAAACCGTCCGGGTCACGCTCCGGGTTGTCGTTGATCTCGGCGCGGTCAGCGGTGGCGCGAAAGACGAGATCCGGGGCGAACCCGATCATTGAATAGCGTCCGCGCACCGCGCCGCCCTCGACCGATTCCAGAAGGAAACTGTTGGCCCGTCCTTCCGCGAGCTTGAGCATTGCCGACACTGGCGCTGGATCCGGCTCCGCAGCCGGATTCGGCAGCCGCAGGCAACGCAGCTGCTCGCCCGGTCCGGTGGCCGCCAGCCGCAGGGCCAGCGACACCAGTGGTGGCTCAGCCCCCACCCAGTCGGCATAAAACGCTGGCACCTGCTCATCGGCCACCACCAGCGCCACTTCAGGCGCACCCTGTTGCAGATAGCCCAAGGCTTCCAGCAGACCCATGGCCAGGCTGTCGGCGCCGGCCGCCAATGCAGAAGCCGGCGCCTGATTACCGGTGGCGATGGCAAACAACCCCAGCGCCGTATTGTGCACCGACAAGCTGAAGGCATTGGGGGACAAGGGTTGGTTGCGGGCCAGCTCTGCCAACAGTCCGGCGCTGCGCGCCAGCTCACCATGCCGGGATGCAAACACCACAGGTCCGCGGTAGTCAGCGCCTGTTACCTGATACAAACTCCAGAGCGCCGCCCGGGTCAGCGCGCTGGCGCGACGCCTTAGCAGCGGCGCCATAAATTCCAGCTTGGGCGCTTCTCCCGCCTCTTGCAGCGCCTCACCAGTGGCTGCCCAGCGTCGCCAGGCGGCGGCATCTTCCAGCCCAGGTGCCCAACCCGCCCAGCTGCGCAGGTAACAGTCGGCACCATCAGCCGCAGCTGTCACGCCAGCACCACCAACGCCTCACCCACAATGATTTCTTTGCCGCCACAGGAAACATGAAAACTGTAACTGCGGCTGTCGACGAGAAACTGCGTCATGGCCACTTCGATTTCCAATGGCGCCTGCTCCAGATCCAGACGCGGCTGGGTCCAGGTCACATCCTTGAGCACAGCAATGTAACCAACCCTGGGCTTGCTGTTTTCTTCCTGCAGCAAACCACCATGCACCGCCATGGCCTGGGCTGCATATTCGATGGCGATCCAGGCTGGCAAACCTTGGGCCGTACGCAATGGGTTGTCGGCCTGCAAATGGCTGGTTGCCGAACAGTGCAAACCCATCTCATCCCAGAACAGCACCTGATCCAGCAGACACATCTTGCCCGCGTGAGGAATCAGTGCCGCGATCTGCTCCCGGTTCAAATTGAAGCTTTCTATTGTCATTGCTGTCCCTGCTTCGTTATCCCTGCTTCGACACCGCAAAACCGGCTGCTAAAATCGGCGCCGTTACTGCCAGCGCCGAAAGATCAATGACGTATTGATACCACCAAATGCGAAGTTGTTACCCATCACATATTCGCAGTCGATACGCCGCCCCTCACCCATGATGTAATCCAGCTCGGCACAGTCCGGATCCAGCTGCGTAAGATTGGCAGTATGGTGGAACCAGCCTGCGTTCATGCAATTGATAGCAACCCAGGCTTCCAAGGCACCACAGGCACCCAAGGTGTGGCCGGTAAAGCTCTTGAAGGCGCTGATGGGCACGGCATGGCCCAACGCCGCCCGCGTGGCCTGGGATTCCGCCACATCCCCGCGATCCGTGGCCGTGCCATGAGCGCTGACATAACCAATGGCGGACGCCGGCAGCCCGGCATCCGCCAGGGCCAATTCCAGTACCCGTTGCTGGGTATCCGGATGCGGCTGGGTGACGTGACGCCCATCCGCATTGGTGGCAAACCCTACCAGCTCCGCATGGATCCGTGCACCCCGGGCCTGGGCATGGCCAAGTTCCTCCAATACCAGGGTGGCCGCGCCTTCACCAATCACCAGGCCATCCCGATCCTTGTCAAAGGGCCTTGGCGTGCTGCCGGGCCTGTCATTCTTGGTCGACGTGGCAAAAAGCGCATCGAACACCGCGGCTTCCGTGGGGCAAAGCTCCTCACCGCCACCGGCCAGCATGATGGTCTGGGCACCGCTGCGAATGGCCTCGAACGCATAGCCAATACCCTGGCTGCCGGAGGTGCAGGCACTGGAGGTGGTGTACACCCGCCCCTGTAACCCGAAGAACACGCCAATATTCACCGGCGCTGTGTGCGACATCATGCGGATATAGGTGGTGGCCGTCAGTCCGGCAGTGGTTTCGTGAATCAGCATGCCGGCAAAATCCCGCACCGCATCCGTGCTGCCCGTGGAAGACCCATAGGCCACACCCACCTGACCCGAGCGCAAAACAGGGTCATCCAGCAGCCCGGCATCCTGCAATGCCAGCTCCGACGCCCGCGTGGCCATGAGGGAGACCCGGCCCATGCTGCGGGTCGCCTTGCGGCTGTAGTGTTCTGGCCGCACAAAATCATCCACCGGACCAGCCAGGCGTGTCAGCAAGCCCTCATAGATGTCCCACTCCGGCATGAAACGGATACCAGTGACGCCGCGCTCAAGTCGGTCACGCACCCCAGGCCAGTCCTGCCCCACCGAACTGATGCCTGCCATGCCGGTGACCACCACGCGCTTCATCAACACAGCCCCCCATTGACTGCCAACACCTGCCGGGTGATATAGCCGGCATCTGCCGACAACAAGAAACTTACCGCCGCCGCCACCTCTGCCGGCTGGCCGATGCGCCGCGCCGGAATCATCTCCAGCATCTGGGCCATGGGGACCTCCTGGGTCATATCCGTTTCGATAAGGCCCGGCGCCACGCAGTTGACCGTGATCTGCCGCTTCGCCAGCTCCAGGGCCAGCGCCTTGGTGGCGCCGATAATACCTGCCTTGGAGGCGGAATAATTCACCTGACCGCGATTACCCATGATACCGGCCACCGAAGCCAGGGTGACGATACGGCCCGGTGCACGCCGCCGTACCATGGGCATGATGGTGGGTTGCAACACGTTGTAGAAACCATCCAGGTTGGTATGCAGTACCAGATCCCAATCCTCGCCGGTGAGCGCTGGAAAGGCACCGTCGCGGGTAATGCCGGCGTTGCAGATCACCCCGTAGTAGGCGCCACTGGCGGCGATATCCGCCTCAATAACCGCCTGGGCCTGCTGGCGATCGGCAATATCGAACTGCAGGATGCTGCGACACAGGCCGCCCGCCGCCTGGATTTCGGCTTGTACCGCCGCCGCCTGATCGCGCTGACTGCGACAATGCAGCACCACCTCATAGCCGTCGGCGGCCAGCCGCAAGGCAACAGCGCGGCCGATACCGCGGCTGGAACCCGTTACCAAAACCCGTTCAGTCATGCCTGAATTCCTTCAAATAAGCCTGCACATCATCCGGCAAAAACACCTTGATGGCCGCCTGCTGCTGCAACTGCTCACCACTGACCGAGCAATCAAATAGCCCAATACCGGCTTCCGACTCCATTTCCATCGCCACCTGTACCTGTAACAAGGTGCCAA
>JBJHDG010000242.1:0-636 GCA_050486425.1 Pseudomonadales bacterium
GTATTCAGGGCGGTTGGTGCCGTGCGTGGCCAGGACGGCAGCATTGGAGTTCAGGTTTTCTAGTCGTTGGAGCTGGCGCTCCAGGCGATTATTCAGGGCATCGACGTCATCCATCTGAATGCCCATGGTTCCGTAGATCCGCTCATTGAGCCAACTGCCCACGCCCTGAACGAAACGCACAGTGGCACCAGTTGCCTCAATCGCCTTGGTGGTCAAGGTCCCCATGCTATCAGCCAGCGCCTCGATGGCGTCAGCGTTCTGCAGGATGGTGTTCGCGGTCTGGGTGCTGATCTGTTTGCGGATATCACTGAACTTATCGTTCAGTCGCTCGGCAGCGGCAACCGCCTCATCCCGGATGACCACGCCAAGCTCGTGTGCCGCCCTGCGGTTGGCTTCCAGCGCCTGCTCACCATCACCCAACGCCGCAGCCAGCTTCGGGCCAATCCGATCACCAAAGAGCTCAGCGGCTCGGGCTGAGCGCACTGCGCCGTTCTCGTACCGCGCCAGGGCGCCGAGGGTTTCGTCTAAAACATCTGCGGTGGATTTTGCGTTACCGCTACTGTCAGCAATGCTTACACCCAGCGCGTCGAACGCCTGCCGCCCCTTGCCCACACCTTCAATGGCGCGCCCCAGCTC
>JBJHDG010000242.1:646-4146 GCA_050486425.1 Pseudomonadales bacterium
CTGCTGCTCTGTCGCGTCGGTCATGCGCCCAAACGCAAACGTCAGCTCCTGAAATTGCTCATTTCCGAGGCTTGCTGCGCGCGCAGCTTTGCCGATGGCATCAGCCATGGTCACTTGTGATTGGACAAAGCGGGTGATTTGGCGGACGGCGAGGCCGCCCAGGATGGCGCCGAAGGCGCGCTGGATGGATTGGAGACTGATGCGGTTTTTGCGCTCAAACTGGCCCAGGCGGCGTTCTGCTCCTTCCAGTTTTTGCTGATACTTCGCTGTTTGTGCCTCTAGCTGCACAATGTAGCGCGAAAGCCGCTTGGACATTATTCCTCATCAGTAGCTGGGGTTGATGCTGCAAAAATGGCAGCGAACATCTCGTCCTCTTCTCGAACCTGCTGAGTAATTGGGTCCGTGTAGAAGAACTCGGCCATCTTGATTGGGGGGCTGTTGGGGCGGCGATTGGCGTTGGCGAGGAGCGAAGCTATAAGCGCTGCATGCCAGTTGTCTCGCCAGGGACCGAAGGGCTCAATTGCGTCGTATTCCTGCCACTCCCGCAGCTCACGTGCGGAGAGACCCTGCTCAAGCTGGGCGACGGTGCGCCCAAGATGGCCCGCCAATCGAAACAGGAATCGACGCTCAGGCCGTCCCCTCAGTCCTTTTTTTCTGGTGGTGTCTCATCATCAGCATCTGTGTCAGGCATCCCGGAGAGCGCGTAGATCGCATCGGCCAGGACTTGCACCACGTCGAGCGGGAGCTTCGCCGCAATCTCATCCACACTGAGCTCCGAGTAATCCGGCACGCCGAACTTCACCACCTGGCAGCCAAGCAGCGCGGTATGCCCCTGCTTGACGGACTCCGATAGCATCACCGCAGCGCCGGCCGTTAGCTCGCGGATCTCGATGCGCTGCCCCCGCACCGACACCACATCACATTTCAGGAAATTGAATTCGGTCATGGAGGAGTCGGGCCTCCTGCACGCGCGATTCCGCCAGAGACCTTAACCACGAAGGAGATACTGTTTTTTGTGGTTGGGCTTGGATTGATGGTCCACGTCTTTGGCACTGCGTTGAAGGTGAACGTGTAGGCCGGATCGGTCCTGATATAGCTCAGCCGGATGTTCACGTTATTGTCCCCTTCGCAAGCCGCCACCATGGCGGTCTGAACCGCAGCACCAGGGACGTAGTTGCATTCGATGGTGATCTCGTTGCCATCGCGCAGACCGCCTATGTACTCCTGCTCGCCTTCGGGTGAATCAAAGTTGGTGACCTGCTCCAGTGACTTTTCGGCGCCGAAGCCGGTAACCGAAATTACTTCTTCGATATCAGTAAAGGCCTCAGTAGGCGTTCCACCATCACCAAGGGCGGCCTTCCAGCCACCGATATTAGCTTGTGACATCTATTCCTCCAGGTCGTAGTAGGACATAAAAAACTGCATCTGCACGCGATGCAGCCGAGTATCTGTCTCAAATAGGTCAAATCTGCGTTCCACGCGGCAGTGGTCTACCCCTAGCTCGCCGAAGAGGCCGACATAGCTGATGAGCGAAATTTCCACTGCATCGGCCAGCGCCTGGACGCGCATGTAGTCCAGATCCCAGCAATCAATCTCGATCAGCGCTTCTTCCAAGCTCGATTGGTCGCCATCCAGCAGCATCTCATCCTCATCTGCCGCCACTCGATAGGTGATTCCTCCGGCCAACGGATTGTCGAGAACCTGCGGCTGGATCGCGGTGGTGATGGCCGCCACCGCTGGCGAGGCCAATAAGTGTGTGCGCAGCGCGCTTCCGATCATTTGCTTTCTGCCGCCTTATCTATGAGCGCCTTCAGTCTGCCCCAAAATCGCCGGTCTATATCCGGCAAGGATCGCCGGAATGCGGGCTCAAACCATGGGCGAGATGGCTGCTTTGATGTGCCAAGCTCCGTGAACTGGATAGCCTCGAATGCTTCGCCGGCCAGGCCGATATCTACGGTAATCGTTTGCCGATCGGCACTGACATGCGAGAACTGCCTGACCGAACGCGAATGGAATCCAGGCGTGACCAGCCGACCCTTGTAAGTGCGCCGCGGGTAGGGCCTTACCACCTTGGTGCCGCCACCTTCAGCCGGATAGGTGTACTCGTCCTTGCCCACCGGCGCCGCGGCCTTTATCGCTTTACGCGCCGGCAGCGTGGACTGCATCGCTGCTGCCCGCATGGCGCGACTACCGGCGACCTGGCCCATGGCTTTCAGCTGCTTTGAAATCTCTGCATAGCCGCTAGTCAGCTGGTTACCTGGCATGCTCAACCACCCGGATCAGCAGCGTGTGGTTGGCTTCGCCAACATTTACTGCTGACTGAATGTCGAAGACGCGATCCCCAAGTAGACCTCTATCCTTGTGACGCAGCTGTAAGGTCGGGTCGAAGTGAATCTCGATCTCATGGGTGATGGTTCCGCGCTCGCCTGAGGCGTTGTAATACTCCCTGCCAGTGATGGGCTTGAGGCCGGCCCAGGTGGTTTTTATGTCCTCGTATTCTTCCACCGCCTGGCCGCTGGCGTTCTGCGCTTCAATGCGCCGCTGCCACCGTATGCGATGGATGAGCCGCGCCGATGTCACCATCGGTGCCGGTACCGGTAGTTATCCAGCATCGAGTCCAGGTACGGATGCTTGGCCACAATCGTCCCCAGGATGATGGCGTCATGTGACTTCAGCTCCTGGCGGGCCTTCGCGCGGATGTACGTGCGAATCGGCTCCGGCACGTCGTTGGCCGCGCCGTAGCCGGCTACGAACCGGATGCGCACCGGGGTTTGGTAATGCTGGCTCAGCTCAGGCCAGCTCGCCCAAGGATAGAGCTCGATGTATCCGGGAACGGCGTGCGTGACCACGCGATATAGGGCGGCGTCCAGCGTTAATTGTGCTGGCGCCAGGTCTCCCTCCACATCCGCTAGATAGTGAATGCCTTCCACTGCCTGCAGCGGCGGTGCAGGCAGGCGCAGGATGCGCCCTCGGGTTGGCCAGCACGACAAGTGCAGATCAAACGTCTGCGCCAGCAATGATCGGCCCAGCCAGCCATCCGGCGGCTCGAGATCGTCTACTACCGTCCCGATGGCGCGGTCTATCTGCGGATCCAGCTCATCGTGATCAAGCCTGGCATCCAGCTTCACATCCTGCACAGTGACTGGATGTTCCGCGCGCGGATCGACGCGCTCGAGGTGCCAGTAGATATCACTCACTGTTCGACCTTGTCGGCTTGGTCGCCTTGGTCGGCATCGCCCGCTTTGCCCTTGTCTTTCTTGGTGGCGGCCACCGGTTTTGCGACGTCCAGTTGCAGGGCGTACTCATAGGCTTCGTCGCCCTCTACAAGCTCGTGTCCTGCGGGTAGGTCAGCAATGCGGGTACCACCATAGGCAAACCGCAGCGGATGTGTCAGCTTTATTCTGTTCATGATGTGCAAAAGGGCCCCGAGGGGCCCTTTCTCATCCCTCCTGCATCAGGTTGGTTTAGGCGACAGGTCGGCCGTGAGCATGACCCAGGGC
>JBJHDG010000243.1:0-4114 GCA_050486425.1 Pseudomonadales bacterium
GCCACAGCCTGACCCGGCTCGGCCACCCGGTTCACCAATCCCAGGTTGTGCATGCGCTCGGCACTTTGAGGTTCACCCGAGAGCGCCATTTCCATGGCCAGTTGATAGGGAATACGCTGCGGCAGGCGGAACAGGGCGCCGCCGATTGCAACCAGGGAGCGCTTCACTTCCGGCAGGCCGAAAATGGAGGCGCGGGAGGCCACGATCATGTCGCAGCACAGCGCCAGCTCCAGGCCGCCCGCCACTGCCGGCCCTTCAATGGCGGCGATGATGGGTTTCAACGGCGGCTTGCGCATGATGCCGAAGCCGCCGCGCTTGCGGGTACCGGCGGATTTGCCGGTGGCGGCTTCCTTCAAATCCTGGCCGGCGCAGAAATAACCACCGGCGCCGGTCAGTACGGCGACACTGAGTTCCGGATTGGTTTCAAAGTCATCCAGCGTGGTTTCCATCAATTGCGCCGCTTCCCGGTTCATGGCGTTGCGTGCCTGGGGCCGGTTGATGGTAATCAGCAGGGTGCGGCCTATTTGTTCTGTCAGCAGTACGGGCGCGTCGCTCATAACTTCCTCACTGGTTACTCACTGGTTAAAGGCAAAACCGCCATTGACGGGATAAGTCTGGCCGGTGACCCAACTGGAGGCATCCGAGGCCAGGAACAGGATCATGTTGGCGATATCTTCGGGCTCCCCAAAGCGACGGATGACATACTTGCTCAGCGCCTTTTTCGCCGCTTCCTCGTTGCGACGCAGGCGTGCCGTGGCCTGGGTGGCGACAGCGGAAATGGCGACGTTGTTGGCGCGGATGTTGTAGCGCCCCAGCGAGCGCGCCATGGCGCGCATGAAACCGGCGGCACCCGCCTTGGCGGCGCTGTACACCTCCAGTCCGGCTTCACCCACACGGCCGGCATCGGAGATCACGGTGATCAGCGAACCGCGTTCGTTCTTGATCATGTTGGGTACCAGTGCGCGGGTGCAATTGAGCACGCCCATCAGATTGACGCCGAGCCAAGGCTGCCAGTTCTTCGGCGCCTGCTGCCAGAAGGGGGCGAAGTTGACGTCGGTGGGATCGGCGCCGGCGTTGCCGGCGTTGTTCACCAGCACATCCAGCGCGCCGAACTGGGCCGTCCCCTGTTCCGCCATGGCCATCACGGCGTCAAAGTCGGTGACATCGGCGGCAATGGCCAGGGCTTTGCCGGCGCCATAGGTGGCGTTGATTTCGTCGGCCACCTTGTTGGCACGCTCAGCACTGAAATCGTTGACCACCACACCTTTGGCGCCATGGGCGGCCATATGGTGTGCCGCTGCACGACCCACGCCAGCGCCGGCACCGGTAATCAGTACAGC
The DNA here is from genome assembly GCA_050486425.1 of Pseudomonadales bacterium. GTDB lineage: Bacteria > Pseudomonadota > Gammaproteobacteria > Pseudomonadales > Azotimanducaceae > SKXG01. The sequence goes on from JBJHDG010000243.1 coordinate 1,341, forward strand.
TTTGCCTTCCAGACTCAGAATATTCATATGCGTTTTTCCTTGGATTGCCAGAATGGGGCACGCAACTGGGTTTTCAGTACCTTGCCCATGGGGTTGCGCGGTAGTTCGGAAACGATGTCGATACGCCGTGGCAGCTTGTAGGCGGCCAGTTCTTGTTTGCAGAACGCCAGAATCTCATCTGCGGTAACCGGCATGTCGCTGCGGACTTCGCAGAATGCCATCACCTGTTCACCAAATTCGTCATGGGGAATGCCAATCACGGCAGCTTCGACAATGGCCGGATGGCGCGCCAGGGTGAACTCGATTTCAGCGGGATAGATGTTCACACCGCCAGCGATAATCATGTCGGTTTTGCGGTCGGTGACATAGAGGTAACCCTCCGCATCGAGAAAGCCCATGTCGCCGGTGCGGAAGAAGCCATCGGCGGTGAGTTTGTCCGGACCGAGCGGGCCCTGATTGAGATAACCCTTGATCATGGTGGGGGTGATCACCAGGATTTCGCCGGTCTCACCGGCTGGCAACGCCTGATCCTGGGCATCCACGATTTTTACCTGCACATGCCGATAGGGTTTGCCACAGGAGCCAGGCTTGCGGCGCTGATCTTCCGGGCGCATGCCGGCGATCATGCCGGTTTCCGTCATGCCGTAACCTTCCGACAGCACACCTTCACCGAAGTAGCTGATGGCCCATTCCTTCAGTGCGAAGGACACAGGTGCGGCACCCACGCTCAGCGCGCGCACGGAGGACACATCGTACTGTGCGCGTACCGCCGCCGGCAGTGCCGAAATGCGATAGAGCATGGTGGGTACCGAGCTCCAATGGGTGATGCGCTGTTCGCTGATGATGCGCAGCGCGGCTTCTGCATCGAAGCGGCACAGCAGATGCACCTGACCACCCCGGGCCAGACAGGTGCGCGCAGCATGCGGGCCGGCGCTGTGATGCAGTGGCATGGTGAGCAGGGCGCGGGGCGGGTGCCGGGGTTTGTCCGCTGAGCTGGCCGGCGCCGGGTTGGCTGCTTTCGGCGCACTGCCCATCATATCGGCCAGATATTCTTTCAGTTCCTGCGAGGGTTTGTCGGCGCTGGGTGCGGCGCCCTTGGGACGACCGGTGGTGCCGGAGGTGTAGATCACCAGCGGCGCATCGCGACGCGACAGATACGGCTTTGGGGGCTGGGTCGTCAGCAGATCGGCAAACGCCTGCACGCCAGTTGGTGGCGGCTGCGGCGCAATGGCAACGAGTATCTCAATGCCCAAGGGTGCAACGGCGTCGGCCAGGGCAGCAGCATCAGTATCATCAAACAGCAGGGCCTTGGCACCACTGTCGGCCAGCATATGGCGCAGCTCTGCGGGCGTCAGGCGCCAGTTCAGCGCCACCTGCATGGCGCCGAGTTTGGCAATCGCCAGGTTGCAGATAAACCAGGGCAGGCAGATCTGCGTGCGCACCCCAACCTTGTCGTTGGGGCCGATGCCCTGTTGCGCCAGCGCCCAGGCCAGGGCATCGGCGGCCTGATTCCAGGTCTGCCAGCTGAGCTGTTCCTGACCATCCACCAGGCAGATGGCGCCAGGGATTTGCGCGGCAAAAAATTCCGGGCTGCCGGGCTTGGGTGCGCTGATCTCAGGGCGGGGGTTGGCTGGCGCCTGGCTCATGGCTCGAGTCTCGCTGTCAGGGTCTGGGCGACTTCCGCCCGGGCGGCCGCAATATCCAACGCTTCGTCGCTGAGCAGCCAGGTCTGGGTGATGCCGCGCAACAAGCACACGATATGGATGGCCATGCTTTGCGGATTGATGTCGGCGCGAATTTCGCCACTGGTTTGGCCGTTGGCGAGCAGCTCGCGCATCAGATCGGTGAAGTTGTCGGTGAGCGACTTCACCGCGGGTCGAATCGCCGGCAGCTGGCCGAGGGACTCGAACATCAGGATGTAGAGTGCGCGGGTATGCGGCAGGTAGTCTTCCAGTCCGGCCAGGTATCTGTCGGCCAGGCTCAAAACAGCGTCCAACCCGGTACGGCCTGAAACCGCCGGATCTATGGTGTAGCGAAACACCTGTCGTGAGACCTGCTGAATAAATGCCTGGGCCAAGCCTTCCTTGGAGCCGAACTTATGGCTCACCAGTCCGCGGCTATATCCGGCGCGCACACCAATCTCATCCAGGCGCGTGCCGGAAAAGCCCTGCTCGGCAATGAGCTCGGCGGCGGCTTGCAGCATGCGGCGCTTGGACTCGCGCCGGCGCTGAGCCTGGGTGCGGCGCGCTGGTGCCTGGGTTGAATTCTGTTCGCTGGGCATGGGTGGGCCTGTCACTGGCGAGGCCGCATCTATAGCAAGATACTTGTTGACGGGTCAACAAGTTTTGCAGAGGATAGGCGCTCTCCAACACGTACCCAAGACCTACTCAAGACCCACCCAGGAGCTCGTTATGACCGGCATTGCCCAGCCCAGCCTGTACGAGGCCGACGCGGACGGATTACCGCAGCTCAAGGTGCAGCATTGCGCGGCCTGCGGCCACGTCAGCTTCCCCAGCCAGGCCTATGGCTGCCCGCGTTGCGGTGCCTACGACGGCCGCATCGAGACCCGGCTGCTGCCGGCCCAGGGCGAACTGCACGCCAGCGTGCGGGTGAACCGGGCGCCGCGCAAAGACATGCAGGTGCCCTACGTGGTGGGGGAAGTGCGCATCGCCCAGGGGCCTTTTGTGCGGGCGCGGCTGGAGGTGGATCCTGATCAGCCCCTGCGTCCGGGGCAGGCCATGCAGGGCTGTCTGGTGCCCAGTACCAACAGGAAT
>JBJHDG010000244.1:0-4114 GCA_050486425.1 Pseudomonadales bacterium
GACTCGGACGATCGCCCCATCCAGCGTGCGGGCGTTGTGGGTCCCCACGGCCCCGCACCAGCATCGCGAGTCGAGCTGCACATCTTCCCGAAGGACAGCCAGATCCAGCAGGCGCTGAATCATAACCCTGATGACCTGCGCCTGGCCTGAGCAGAGATTGTAAATTTCTGTATTACGGCCCTGTGACAACAAGGCCAGGTAGGCCGAAATCACATCCCGCACATCGAGAAAATCCCGACTCACATCCACATCGCCCACCTGGATCTGGGGGGGCTGCTGGCCACGCTTAATGCGGATGATCTGGCGCGCCATGCTGCTGATAACAAAATCTTCGCTTTGCCCCGGCCCGATATGATTGAACGGGCGCGCAATCATGATGCGCCAGGGCTGCTGGTAACTCCATTGCTGGCACAGCAGTTCGGCAGCGGCCTTGCTCACCCCGTAGGGATTGCGCGGTTTCGGTGCCAGGACTTCGCTGATGGGCAGGTCCGACTCTGCCACCTGGCCATAGACATCCCCGGAACTCACATACAAAAAACTGCCGTTAAAGCCCGCTGCCTGCAACGCCTGCAGCAGGTTCAGGGTACCCAGCAGATTGGTGTGCAAGGTGCCGGCAGGATCTGCAAAGGCCGTGGGCACATGGCTTTGCGCGGCCAGATGCAGGACGGCATCCGGCGCTTCAGGTAAAGCCTGGCGCAGGCTGGCGGGATCCAGCAGGTCAAAAGCCGGCGGCTGCAGCAACTTGAAATCACCCAGCGCGCCTGCATCCGCCAGCTGCTGGATATGGCTGCCGACAAATCCACTCAGACCAGTGACCAGCAGCGTCGCCGCCATATGCGAACCTACTCTTTGATGCCCAAGCGTTCGTGCATGATGGGGCTGGTGGTGGTGTATTGCAGATGCACTTTCTTGTCCGGTTCGAGCCGGGCCTTGATGGCAAATGCTGCCAAGGCGGCTTCATGAAAGCCGGACAGGATCAGCTTTTTCTTGCCGGGATAGGTATTGATGTCACCCACGGCGTAGATGCCCGGGATGTTGCTCTCGAACTTTTCTGTATCCACCGGGATCTGGTTCTTGTCCAGATCCAGGCCCCAGTCCGCGATGGGGCCCAGCTTGGGGGAGAGACCGAAGAACACCAGCAGGTGATCCACCGGCAAGGTGGTCACCGTCTTGTCGGGCTGGGTGATTTCGGCGCCAGTCAGCACGCCGTTATCCAAAGTCAGGTTGGTGACATTGCCCACCAGCAGGTTCATGCGGCCGTCTTTTACCAAGTTGCGCATGCGCGATACCGAAGCCGGTGCGGCGCGGAAGTTGTCGCTGCGGTGAATCAGGGTCAGGGATTTGGCTTTGCTGTACAGCTCCAGCGTCCAGTCCAGCGCGGAGTCACCGCCACCCAGCACGATGATGTCCTTGCCTTTGTGCTGATTGGGATCGCGTACGCGATAGAACACCTGTTTGTCGGTGAGGGGTTCTGCACCCTCCACGCGCAGCAGCTGGGGCTGGAAGGAACCAACGCCGCCGGCAATGATCACGGCTTTGCATTCAAACTCGGTGCCGGCATTGGTTTTGAGGTAGAAGGTTTCATCTTCCCGCTTCACCACATCGCTCACCTGCTGATCCAGGTGGAAAGTGGCACCGAAAGGATCCACCTGTGCCAGCAGGCGATTCACCAGTTCCTGACCGCCGCACATGGGCAGAGCGGGAATATCGTAAATGGGTTTGTCCGGATACAGTTCGGCACACTGACCACCGGGCTTGGGCAACGCATCAACGATGTGGCACTTGATGCCGAGCAGCCCCAGTTCAAAAATCTGGAACAGGCCGCAGGGGCCGGCACCGACGATGACCACATCAGTTTGGATTGTCATGCTGGTTCTCCACTAGCGAATCAGGTTCTGTTGCTGGAGCAGCGCGGCAATACGCGCCGCGCAGTCGGCCATGCTCAGGGTTTCCAGGGCCAGGTTCAGATGGGCACCTGCCAATGCCGGCTCACCCTGCGGCTGCAGGTGCACATGCCGCACCAACTCTGCCGCCAGCATTTGTTGCGGCAGTTGCGTCAGGTCATCATCGGCGCTGCCCAGGCAGAGCAGGGCGATCAGTCCGGCTTCGTTCAGCAAACGGGCCTGCTGCAAGATGCCGCCCAGCGCTTCCAGGCGACTGCCCGCCTGTCCGGTTTGCTCATGCAGGGCTTTCGCCAACCGCCCCATATCAAACAATTGCCGTTCCAGGGCCTGGGCCACCTGGGCCCGGGCCCGGCTGTCGGCACCACTGATCAAGAGCGTCAGCGGCGCCTGGCCCAAGCGTTGGCTGCGCTCTTCCGCACTCACGGGGGCAATGCTATTGCGCTGGGTCTCCTGCGCCGCCGTGGCATCTGCCTGGGCCTGGATCCGGATCATGCCGGCGCCCACCGTAGCATTGCTGATGCGGTCGATCAGGATAAAAGCGCCAGTGTCCTTGTTGTGCTGGTAGGCGTCAAACACCAGGGGTTCGCTCAGGCTGAATTCGCAGCAGCCAATCTCATTCAGCGCCAAGGTGGGGGCGTGCTGGCGTGCCAGTGTGTTGATGTCGATACGTTCCCGCAGGGTGGCGACTTGCCCCAGCACCTGCCGTGTACCCTGTTTCAGAATGTACTGACGACCGGGCACCATGGGCTCTTCCGCCATCCACACCAGATCGGCGAGGAAGTTGCTCGCCACCTGGGGCTGGTGATTGGCGCCCACGAGGACATCACCGCGACTGATATCGATTTCGTCGGTCAGGGTGAGCGTCACCGCCATGGGGGGGTAGGCTTCGTCCAGATCGCCATCCATGGTGACAATGCGCGCAATCTGACTGCGCTTGCCCGACGGCAGCACCACCACCTCCATGCCAGGCCGTATCAGGCCAGCGCTCAAGGAACCGCTGTAACCGCGGAAGCTGGAATCCGGACGATTCACCCGTTGTACGCAAAAACGCAGGCTGTCGAAATCCCGATCGGCGCTGATTTCCACCGCCTCCAACAGTTGCATCAGGGTCGGCCCCTGATACCAGGACATTTGCTGGGATGCTTCCACCACGTTGTCGCCACGCAGGGCGGACAGCGGAATGAAATGCAAATCCTGTAATTGCAGCTGACTGGCAAACTGCAGATAGTCCTGGCGGATGCGCTCGAACACGGACTGATCGTATTCCACCAGGTCCATCTTGTTCACGGCGACGATGATATGACGGATACCCAGCAGCGAGGCGATGAAGGTGTGGCGCCGGGTTTGCGTAAGCACGCCATGGGCAGCATCGATCAGGATGACCGCCACATCACAGTTGGAGGCGCCCGTGGCCATGTTGCGGGTGTACTGCTCATGGCCCGGCGTGTCGGCAATGATGAACTTGCGTTTGGCGGTGGAGAAATAGCGGTAGGCCACATCGATGGTGATGCCCTGTTCCCGCTCTGCCTGCAGGCCATCCACCAGCAATGCCAGGTCCACATTGTCACCTGTGGTGCCCACCTTCTTGCTGTCGCGGTGGATTGCCGCCAGCTGATCTTCGTAGATCATTTTCGAATCGTGCAGGAGCCGGCCGATCAGGGTGCTTTTGCCGTCGTCCACGTTGCCACAGGTGAGAAAGCGCAGAATTTCCTTGCGCTCATGCTGGGCCAGGTAAGCCAGAATATCGGCCTGAATGAGGTCGGATTGATGGGACATGGGCCTGCCTAGAAATAGCCTTCGCGTTTTTTGGCTTCCATGGAGCCGGCGCCATCATAGTCGATGAGCCGCCCCTGGCGTTCGGAATGACGGGCCAGCAGCATCTCCTGGATGATCCCGGGCAGGGTGTCTGCATCAGACTCGATGGCGCCGGAGAGGGGATAACAGCCCAGGGTGCGAAAGCGCACCTTGCGCTGCATCGGCACTTCCCCGGCCGCCAGCTCCATGCGCTCGTCATCGACCATGATCAGGGTGCCGTCACGCTCCACCACGGGCCGTGCCTGGGCAAAATACAGCGGCACGATCTCGATGTTCTCCAGGTAGATGTACTGCCAGACGTCGAGCTCGGTCCAGTTCGACAACGGGAACACGCGGATGCTCTCGCCGCGGTTGATGTTGCCGTTGTAGAGCTTCCAGAGCTCGGGCCGCTGGTT
>JBJHDG010000245.1:0-4094 GCA_050486425.1 Pseudomonadales bacterium
CTATAGCGAGATGCTTCAGGAGAGCGCGCTCAGTGAGGGACGCGTTGACGATGAAGCCGACCTGCAGCGTATTCGTGGTGCCAGTGCGCACTTGCTGGAACTGGTTAATCAAGTATTGGATTTGGCGCGTGTTGAATCGGGCGAGCTGGAGCTGAACGTACAGGCCATGGATTTGGATACCATGGTCGCTGATGTGGAGGCAATCTGCAGGCCGCTGGTACTGGAAAAGGGTAACGAGTTCGTGGTTGCTGGAAGTGCCACCCAAACGCTGTACTCCGATCCGGTTAAGGTGCGGCAGATTCTACTGAACCTGTTATCCAACGCGGCTAAATTCACAACCGCCGGAGCGGTAAACCTTACTTACACGGTTGATGCCAAGCATGCCTGTTTCGAAGTGGCCGATACCGGTATAGGAATCGCAAAAAGTGCCCAGCAACGGATTTTCGAGCCTTTCACCCAGGCCGATAGCTCTATGACCAGAACCTACGGCGGTACGGGCTTGGGCTTGGCAATTTGCAAGGCATTCACTGATCGCCTGGGTGGCAGCATCCGTGTCGAGAGCGAGCAAGGTGTTGGTACCCGATTCATTGTTCAAATCCCGAACAAGCCCACCATGAGCTGATTCCAAGTTGACGTCAGACAGTCCTGTGGTAGGCTCAGGGTGCTGAAGTCGATGAAAAGGATGCCGTAAATTAGAATAAGCTTAGGTATTTCCAGAACCCTACACCGACACAAAATCCTACAAGGGTTTACTTGGCGATAAACTGCGCTCTGATATAGGCTGCGCCGCTTGCCTTTAGTGTGGTCTGTTGCAGACAAGGCCTGTTCCAGGCGAACCAGAGCCAGGCTTGAGTTATGAGGTATTGCCGTGGATTTTGCTTCAGGGAGACCATTTCAGCTGTATGGCGCATCATATTTTGCTCGTTGAGGACAATGAACTAAACCAGGACATGCTGACCAGGCGCCTGGAGCGCTGTGGTTTTCAGATTTCCCATGCGGTGGATGGCCAGCAGGCCATCAATCAGGCCAAAGCATTGCGTCCGGATTTGATTCTGATGGACATCAACATACCTGTGCTGGATGGTTATGACGCCACCCGGGCATTACGTTCTGATCCCGCCACTGCCAAGATCCCTATTGTTGCGCTTACTGCCCATGCATTACCTGAGGATGAACAAAGGGCGCGTGAGGTGGGGATGAACGACTACGCCACCAAACCCATAGACTTTCCAGCGCTGATCGACAAGATTAACGCGCTGCTGGTGGGTGCCGCCTGATATTTACCATACTACTGCAGTTGCAGGGCACCGGCGCGACGGAACGGAATGCTTATTGGTAATGCGCCATCCAGCTGCAAGCGTCCCTGTAGCTGGTAATCTATACTGCGACGCCCCTGAATCTGACTCAGCTGGCGCAATAAATCTGTTACCTGAGTGCTAACCACAAGGCTGGTCTGGGCTTGGCCATTGGCTGGAATGCGGAAGGGAGCTTCTGACAATCCTCGTGCCAGCGGTTGACCATTTACATTTAAGTCAAAGCTCATACTCCGCACTGGCAATGCCCGGCTGTTAGGGTTATCCAGGCGTAAATCTACACGCACGGCAGGATCCAGAATGGTACCGGCCGGTGCGAGGCCAATCAGGGTGACCTCGGGTGGCTGTAGGCTGTTGGCGCAGCCTGTCAAAACCCAGCAGATAATCAGCAAGCGCAAGGTCGTCATGGTATTTTCCCTGAGCAAAGCCACATGCTAGCAGATCCTACACCCGTTGGATTCAGAAGCGTCGGCCCAAATCCAGGTAGAACAGACCACTGCGGGCTTCCGCCTGGGCATAGCCGAACACAAAGGGACCCAGCGGAGAACGGTAACCAAAGTAAAGTGCGGCACTGACAATGCCGTCGTCGAAATCCATGGCATCCAAGTCATCCCAGGCATTGCCATATTCCACCAATAGACCGAGAAACCCTGGCAGGAAGCTGGATGTAAACAGGCGGCGGCGCATATCCAGACCAATCACCGCAGTCTGTTGACCGAACAGCTCGTTGTGCCTGAGGCCACTTAAGTTACCAAAGCCGCCCAGTGGAAAACGGGCATGGGGTGGCGCTGCATCCTGCAGGCTGAGGTTGGATTTCAGGCTCAGCGTCAGCACCTGGCGACGCCATGGTAGTGATCTGAGATACTGCACGCTGAGCTGGTCAAAATTGTCGTCGGCACCCAAACCTGGCCTACTGCCGACCCAGCGCAGTTGGGCCACAGAACCACGCCCGGGCAGGTATCTGTCATCCAAGCTATCCCGACGCAAGTCGAGAAACAGTTCACCGCCCTGAAATCGATAGTTGTCAATTAAAGGGGCGCCACGGCTCAGGCTCAAGCGCCCCTTATAGAATTCTGTCCCCGCCAGGAGTACCCATTGGGGATTGAACTCAAAGCCCGCTGCCAATGCCAGGCCCATGCGGGCATCCTGCACTTGGCCCAAGGCAAAGCCGTCCAGATTGTAGCGGTCCAGATTGTGGCGAAAACCGTAGGCGCGGGGTAACAAAAACCAGTGCTGCCTTGCATCCAGTGGTAGGTAAAGCTCGGTACTGAGTGCGGTGTAGTCGCCAGACTCTGCGAGGATGCGCCACTCACCACCCAGGCGTCTCGGATCCACATGAGTGCGCAGGTAGCCCAGGCGCAGGCCAAACCTGTTGTCGCTGCCATTGCCCTGTAGCGTCAGTCCATACTCCAGCAAATGCGGCGTGCGAATATCCGGTGCAGCCTCGATATGCAGTATCAGATGTTGCTCCACCGGCTCCAACTGGAAGGCTACCTGTTTGAAATAGCCGGCTGCATATATCCTGTCTATGGCCGCCTGCAGGCTGGATATATCCAGAGGTTCATCTAGTTGCACAGCCAATTTGGCCAAAATCAGGGCATCCGCATAGGCGGACTGATTGCTTAGCTTGATCTGCCGTACGGGTAATTGCAGCAGTCGGCCTTGGTCAATACTGATCTGCTGCCGATAGGCTTGATAGTCTTGTGATGACAAAGACAGGGTTTGCAGTTTTTCTGTGGCGGCCCAGGCCGCGGCTGCACCCAACGGAATGCTGGCGGTGGCAGTATCAAAGTCAGCTGAGTTGATTTCTTCACCCAGGGCTGGCTGCAATAGAATATCCTGCGGACGTAGCAGCTGGATCTGTTGTTGTGTATTGCGGTACACCAGCAGCCTGCTTATCTGCTCGCTGACATTGGTTAGGTCCTGGATGCCTCGCTCTTCGTGCAGGGCAACTGCCACGTCTACCGCGATGATGATATCCGCGCCCATGGCGATAGCGACATCCACCGGCAGGTTATTGGCAATGCCGCCATCAACCAGCAGCTGATGGTCCAGGCGTACAGGTGAGAAGACACCGGGTAAGGACATGCTGGCACGCATGGCTCTTGCCATATCGCCCTGATCCAATACTACGGCGTCACCGCTAACCAAGTCTGCGGCCAGCGCGCGGAATCGAATGGGCAGGGCATCAAAATCGCGTTGTGGATTGCGTGCAACCAGCTGGCGTTGTATGAACAATTCCACATGCTGTCCGCTCAGCATGGCATCGGCCAACACCAATCCGCTACCCGTCAATCCGAGTTTCGGCCCAGGCAGTCCCAGTTCATCTTCGCGCTTGCGCCTGAAGGCGCGTTCGGCGCGTTCAGCCTGGCCGGAGAACATGCGCGCCCAATTCATCTGGGAAACCATCTGGCTGATCTCGTCGGCACTCATGCCGCTGGCATAAAAGCCCCCGATCAGTGCACCCATGCTGGTGCCCACGATGATATCCACAGGGACCTGCAATTCTTCCAGCACCTGCAGCACACCCACATGTGCCACACCGCGGGCACCACCACCGCTGAGGACCAGGGCAACCTGGGGGCGTGATGGCACTGCTTCCGCCCAGGCCATTGGCGCAATGGGTGGGCACAGTAGAAGCAGCACCGGCAGCAGACGGCGGGCCTGGTTCGATATAAAGTTGCGCATCTGAACTCTGAAACTCGACCGCCCCTACTCTAGCCTGATCAAGGCTGCTGAACCAGCGCAGGTACAGCCAGGCGGTTTGGGCGTAGACAATTG
>JBJHDG010000246.1:0-4080 GCA_050486425.1 Pseudomonadales bacterium
TGCCGGCGGGGCGCGGTGATCGTCGACATCGACCAACAGTTGCCCGTAGGCGGGGTTGGGGGATTCCGGGGGATAGGCGAGCATGAAGCGCAAGCCGCCGGCGCCACCCACCAGCGTGCCACCGATATGCCAGCCCCAAATGGCCACCGCGGAACCGGCGGCATATTGCTCTGGTGGCAATATGTCGATGCGGTAGGCATCAATAACGATGTCCTGGGTGGCGCTGGCAGTGGTGACCAGCAAAGTGGCCACTGCCATCCACCACAGATGCAGGGCGGGATCTATGCCGGACATGAACAGGATGGCCAGCAGCAGACAGCATTGGGTGAGTAATGCCCAGCCTCGGCGCCGGCCAAAGCGGGCGCTGAGCAGCGGCAGGCGCAGCCGATCCACCAAGGGTGCCCAGAGAAAGTTGATGGCATAGGGTGTGGCGGCCAGGGCAAACAGGCCGATATCCGTGCGCGAGACGTCCGCGTCACGCAGCCAGATGGACAAATTGGAGAACACCAATGGCGCCGGCAGGCCGCTGGAGAAACCCAGGGCGAGCAGGGTGAGCATGCGCCGGTTCAGGTAGGGCGCAAACGGATAGAGTAGGGCTTGTAAAATGCCGATTAAGCTCACTGATCGACGCGCACCCTACTGCCATGGGTAATGCGATCGCTGGGGTGGGTAATCACCCACTCGCCAGCATCCAGGCCGGACAGAATTTGTGTTTGCAAGCCGCTGCGGCGACCGGGTGTTACCGTGCGCAGACGGGCTCTGCCATTCGCCACCACGAACAGCATCCAGTTTTCATCCTGCCGGAACAAGGCGCTGGTGGGTGCCTGCAGAACATCTTCGGCCTCCCAGATGATAAAGCGGGCTTCCACCCGAAAGCCATCACCCAGATTTAGCCAGTGTTCCCGGGGTGAATCTATGTTGATCAGTACAGGCACGCGCTGTTCGTCCACACCCAGTGCGGAGATGCGCATAAAGCCGGCGGGTTCCACCCGACGCACCGTGCCCTGCAGGCTGGCTTCACCACCCCAGCGTTCCAGCAATACGCGCATACCAGGACGTACCCGCACCGCATCCATGGACAACAGATCCACCTGAATTTCCATGGCAGCCAGATCACCCACCTCCAGTATGGGTTCGCCGGACTGGGCTGGGCCTTCGCAACAGCGATGGCGTTTGGTCACGGTGCCGGCAATGGGTGTGCGCACCCCCAGGCTGGGCTGATCGCCGGGTGCGCGTTCACCGTCGGTAATCTGTAGCAGGGCCCGGGTGGCTTCCAGTTCGAAGCGTGCCACTTCCACCGCGTGTTGAGCGGCGCGCTCGGCAATGCGGCTGGCATCACGTTGGGCGCGGCGCCGGTCGCGTTCTTCCACGGCGATCAGATCCCGCTGCCGTAACTGTTCCGCGCGCTCGAATTCGGTTTCCGCCAGCTGTGCCTGCGTGCGTCGGGATTCCAGTTCGGCTTCCGCGGCTTCCAGGCGCGCGCGGGCAGCCGCCACCGACTCCCGGGCTTGCTCCCGGGCCCGGGCATCCAGCGCCGGCGCCGGCAATGCCTCCATTTCAAACACCACATCGCCGGCGGCAACGGCATCGCCGGGTTCCAGTACAACGCGGCGCAAGAAGCCGGTAATGGGTGCGGAGATGGTATAGGGATCACGCAGCCGGGTGCGGCCTTCATCTTCCACCAGTTCGGCAAAATAGCCGCGCTTGACCTGGCTGGCACTGACGGGAATGGCCGCGGGTATGGCGGCCAGCAGCAGCAATCCCAGCAGGGCGGCAGCCAGTAATCCCAGCATCAGTTTTCGGCGCATGCTCATGAGTGTCACTCCACAGTTTTCAGGGCCGACACCATATCCAATTGGTGCAGCCGGCGGGCAATCAGTGTCAGTGCCAAGGCTGTGGCAGCCAGTACGCTGGCGGCGGCATAGGCGAAGGTGCTGGCAGAGAGTACAAAGGGAAAGCGGTACAGATCCATTGTCAGCGCCAGGCTCAGCAAGTAGGCTAGGCCAGCGCCGGTCAGCAGGCCCACAGGAATGGCCAACAGCGTCAGCAGCAGCAATTCACCGAGCAGAATCCAGGCCACTTCACCGCGGGTAAATCCGAGCACACGCAGGGTGGCCAGCTCGCGGGATCTTTCGGTAAAGGCGATACGGGCATTGTTGTAGACCACGGCCACCGTGATGGAGCCCGCCAGCAGCAGCAACACCATCATGAAGACCAGTATGGTGTCGCTGATATATTCGCGAAAGCTGGATTCGGCTTCCGAGATCATGCCGATGCTGGCAACCCTGGGCATTTTCCAGAGCGCTTCGAACAATGCCTGCTGCTGACTTTGATCAGTGAGTAGCCAGGCGCCGGACAGCGCCGGGCCTTCCCGCAACAACTGGTTCAGGGCGCGGCGTTCCATATAGGCGCTGACCCCAATGGGTTCATGGGCATGCGCCGTCACGGGCACCCAAACCCGGCGCCGCTGACCTTCCATGATTTCCACTTCCAGCAGTTCGCCTGGCGCAACGCCCAGATAATCTGCCAGATATCCGGTGAGCATGATGCCCGTGGGTGGCAAGGTCTGCGATTGGCCCTGGGCATCAATCAGCTTGCGCAACTGGGGATTGGCATCTGTGCCCAGGATGGCAGTGCGATATTCGGTGCGGCCATTGCGGAGTCGCACCGGGACGGCCCGGTAACCCTCGGCAAAATGTACGCCGGGCAACTGGCGTAGTTCAGCCAACGCCCGCGCCGGTGTGGGATCGGTAAAGGACAGATGCAGATCCATGGTCAGCACCTTGCGGTACTGGGTGTCCAGCAGATAGTCCACCGAGGCAAACTGATTGCTGCCCAGCAGTACCAGTGCGCAGGATAAGCCGATGCCTAAAATGGAAAGTCCCGCTTTCAGCGGATGGCGCGTGAGATTGCGCAAAATAACGCGGCTGGGTTGATCCAGATGTCTGTCGAGCCATGTGTGTTCCAATGGTGAGCGCTGAAAGCGCTCCGGCGCCGGCGGGCGCATGGCCTGCGCCGGCGGCAGGCGTACGGCGCCACGCACAGCGCGATAGGTGCCGAGCAGGGTGGCACCACCCGCCACCAATACCGCCAGTGCAATGTATTGTGCCTGCAGGCGAAAGCCCAGATCGGGAAAGCGGAAATACTCCGCGTACAGCATCGCCAGGCCTTCCGCGGCCCAGGCACCCAGGCCAATGCCCAGCACAGTGCCGATCAGTGTGATCAGACCGGTGAGCATGCCAAAGTGCAGTGCCAGATCTTGATTGCTGTAGCCAAAGGCTTTCAGCACCGCCACCTGTTGCTGTTGGGTGCGCACGATCCGACCCATGAGGACATTCAACAGAAACGCGGCCACGCCGAGAAACACCGTTGGCATAAATACTGCCATCACCCGCAACTGCGTGAGTTCCTCTTCCAGAAAGCGGTGCGAGACCTGATCGGCGCGTTCGTAGGCGCCCATGCCGCCGTAGGTAGTCAGCAGTAGATCCAGGGCTTCGATCACCGGCTCCGCTGCGGTGCCGGCTTGCAGCGAGAGAACAATGCTGTTGAAGGCGCCGTCCATGCCGAAGGCGTTGGCCAGCGCCGTGCGGTTCATCCAGAGAATGGCGTAGCGCTTGTAGTCGGGCAGCAGATCCGCCGGGCCGATCTGATAGATGTGTTCTGGTGACAGCGCAATACCGGCGATGCTGAGAGTTTCCTGGCGACCGTTGATGATGGCGCTGAGGGTATCGCCAGCCCGTAGACCATGGGCTTCGGCGAAGGGTTCGCTGATCAGCGCTTGGTCGTTGCGCCCGGAGTCAGGCAGGCTGCCCTCGCGCAAGTGCAGTCGATTCAAATCCGGCTGGCGGCCGTCAGGGATGGAGATCACCAGGCCGCGTACCGGATCCGCATAACCTGGCACTTCCAGACGTAAGGGTGCCTGCACCCTGGTATTGACCTGATTCACGCCGGCGATACTGCGCACCTGATCGGCCACCCGTTCGGGTGCCCGCGTCAGGTGGACAAAAATATCCGCGAACTGATGGCTGCTGTAGAAACGTTGTTGTGACAGGCTGAGGGCGGCCAGTGACGCCACCGAGA
>JBJHDG010000247.1:0-4075 GCA_050486425.1 Pseudomonadales bacterium
ACCTGCCTGAACCCGTTGTTCATTTGCCGGGCAAGGGGCTGGATCATCTGGATATCAGCTGCACGGTCTATGAGCGGGATCCGGCATTGCTGCAGGTTGCCGACAGCCAGGTAACCGCCCGGGAGACACTCTACACCAACCTGTTTCGCAGTCTGTGCCCGGTCACCGGTCAACCGGACTGGGCCAGCCTGATGATCGAATACCGAGGTCCACTGCTGGATCATGAGGCGCTGCTGCGTTATCTGGTGTCATACCGGCGCCACAAGGGTTTTCATGAGTCCACCGTGGAGCAAATTTTCATGGACCTGCTGGTGTACTGTCGGCTGGAACAGCTGGCGGTATACGGGCGGTTTCTGCGCCGCGGCGGCATCGATATCAACCCCTTCCGCGCCACCGACACCGCCTGGGCGCCAGTGCTGCGGCTGATTCGGCAATAGGGCGGCTGATTCGGCAATAGGGCGGCTGGTGCTGTGGCCGACTTGGCGCTCCGGACAGGATTCGAACCTGTGACCTGCCCCTTAGGAGGGGGCCGCGCTATCCAGCTGTGCCACCGGAGCCGAGCGCGTGAGTTTACCATGACTGGCTGGGATCATGGCATGATGCGGCGGTGCCACCATCCCGGATCAATCTAGCCCGACGCCCGATGCCTGCTGTCAGCCCGCCACCCAGTCTTTCCATCATTGTCCCTGTGTTGAATGACGCAGCCCCTCTGCGCACGCTGTTGCAGCAGTTGGCCGCATGGCGTTCTGCCGCAGTGGCCTGGGAGTTGATTGTGGTGGATGGCGGTAGCAGCGATGCCTCGGCAGCAGTGGCGGCAGAAGGCGCTGATCTGGTGCTGCAGACTGCGCCTGGCCGTGCCCTGCAACTGCAGACGGGTGTTGCCCATGCCCGTGGCCGATTGCTGTGGTTGTTACATGCCGACAGCCAGCTGCAGCCCGCACATCTGCAGCAGCTGCTGACTTTGGCCCAGGCGAACCTGGCCCAGTGCTGGGGTCGATTCGATGTGCAGATCGCAGGCACCCAGCCACTGTTGCCGCTGGTGGCCTGGAGCATGAACTGGCGTTCCCGTCTCAGCGCCATCTGTACTGGTGATCAAGGCATGTTCATCAGTGCCAACCTGTTACAGCTCATTGGCGGTATCCCGCAACAGGCGTTGATGGAGGATATTGAGCTGAGTCGTCGTTTGCGGCGTTTGGCGCGACCTCGTTGCTTGCGGCCACCGCTCACGACTGCAGGGCGCCGCTGGCAGCAGCAAGGGTTTTGGCGCACTGTGCTGCTGATGTGGTGGCTGCGGTTGCAGTACTTTTTTGGCGTGGCACCGGCGCAGCTTGCCCGGCGTTACTATCCATCGTCCTGAGAGGCTGCTTGCGATGCCACAGGGGCCGCAGACACAGCTACCCGTGGTAGCCGTATTCGCTCGCAATCCCATCGCCGGCCAGGTGAAAACCCGGCTGGCGCAAAGCTTGGGTGTAACGGAGGCGCTGCTTGTGTACCAGCAATTGCTGCGGGAATTACTGCAGCAGTTGGCGGTGGCGCCCAGCTACGAGTTGCAGCTCTGGCTGGCGGATGGACCACCCACGCCATTTATTCAGCAATTGGCACGACAATATCAACTGCGCGTGCAGATACAGCAGGGCGCCGATCTGGGAGCGCGAATGGCCCACGCCGTGGATGTCGTGACTGGTGCCGGTCGTTGGGTGGTGGTACTGGGTGCGGACGTGCAAGGCTTGTCGGTGGAATACCTGCGGGAGGTAATCCGCTCGCTGGCAGCAGGCGCAGATTTGGTGTTATCGCCGGTGCCGGATGGGGGTTATGGGCTGTTGGCGCTGAAACAACCGCGCCCAGAGCTATTTTTGGACATTGACTGGGGTACCAACCAGGTTACGGCCCAAACCCTGGCGCGGGCAGCGGCATCGGCGCTCAGCGTCGAGCAACTGCCGGGGCTCTGGGATCTGGATACGCCTACCGACTATCAACGCTGGCAACAGCGTTAGTCCACATCCAGCAGCGCGCCATCCGCAGTGGATTCATTGTCTGCCATGCTGCCGCGCTGTTGTTCCAGCACTCGATCAATGTATTTCTCCAAGCGGCGCCGGTCGGCCACATCCAGTTTCTGAAATTCCAAACCACAAAACAGATGGTTGGATTTTTTGTTATGGGCCTGATGGCGCACCACCGCGGGGACATCAAAGCGCAACTCTGGTGTCAGATAGACGCGGCAGTTCGGAATCTGCTCGTCATTGCGCAGGGCACCGTCCACCGCGTCGTTAATACGGACGCGACAACCACCAACGGAAATGTCCACCAGTTGGCCTTCCAGGAGCTCAGCGCCACGCTGGATATGCACCATGGCGCCTTGGCCGGAGACACGGCGGGCAACGGCCACGCGCTCGCTGCGCCGTCGCTGTTGGAACATGATCTCTCTAGGCAGGGGGGCGCGAAAATAGGGAATCCCATCGCTGGCCAGCAGCTGCTTGATGGGTATGTCGGTAGCGAACAGATAGATGCCCTCGGCACGGCCGGCAAAGGTAACCTGGCCTGCGTCTCGCACCAGTTTGTTGTTGCTGCTGGGGCGTAGACGTTCCAGCAGGATTTCCCGCTCCGTGACGTCGAGGATATGTGCCGGCAGCTCTGCGGTATGGCCATTGAGCCGCAGGTTGATAGCGATACGCTGGTCCCGGAATAAACGGAACGCGTTACAGATATCCGGCCGGTGATTGAGGACCCGGCTTTGGTCGCTGGGGGCAGCCTTGGCAGTTCTAAAGAGGCGCATCAGGGCAGACCTCGGGTTGCTGAGAAGAGCTGAGCTTGATCAAGACACGATTGCAGATGAGTATAGCAGCCGTCTGACAGTTGGCTTGGCGGTGGCAGATCCATTGTGGGTCGGCAGGTCAGGCCAATGCTATTTTGAGAACCCTGTCTTATACCGGTATCTTGTCCATGTCCTTGACTCCCAGCGTTGTGCCCTTGGCTACTGCTAACACGGTTGTTAGAACCCGGGCGCCCAAGCGTGAAATATTTGGTTGGGCCATGTTCGATTTCGCCAACCAGTCCTACACGCTGCTGATTATTACCGTGGTATTTGGTGATCTCTTTACCCGGGTCATTGTGGGTGATGCACCCGACTATCGTCTGGGCAATCTGCTATGGAGTCTGAGCCTGGCACTGAGTTACCTGCTGGTGGTGCTGAGCGCGCCCGTGGCCGGTGCCGTCATGGACGCTGCTGCCGCCAAGAAGCGTTTTCTTTTTGCCAGCTATGCCCTGACTGTGGTGACCACGGCGGCTCTGTATTGGGTGGAGCCAGGATTGGTCTGGCTGGGGGTGGCACTGTTGGTGATTTCCAACTTTGCCTATGCTTGCGGTGATGCCTATCTGGCCAGCTTCCTCCCCGGCCTGGGGCCGCCGGAAGACCTGGGCAAGATCTCCGGATTTGGCTGGGCCTTGGGTTATGTGGGTGGTATGGCATCGGCGCTATTCGTGCTGCTGGTGCTGGGGGAGGTAAGCGCTGAGAACTTTCAGCGCATCCGCTGGGTGGGACCCTGGGCCGCGGCCTTTTTCCTGGTGGCGGCAATTCCCACATTTATCTGGGTCAAGGAGCGGGCGGTGCCCAGGCCCTTGCCAGCCGGCATGAGTTACCTGGGCCTGGGCCTGGGCCGGGTGCGGCACACGCTGCGTTCCCTGGACGCGCATCGGGATCTGGCCGTGCTGATGCTGTCGTTCTTCTTCGCCTTGAGCGGCATCGCCATCATCATCAGCTTTTCCTTTATCTATGGTGCCCAGGTAATCGGTTGGGACGAGTCCGTACGTACGCTGATGTTCATCGTGGTACAGATCTCAGCCGCTGTGGGCGCGCTGGTGTTCGGTCTCATTCAGGACCGCATCGGTGCTTTGCGTACTTATAGAACCACGCTGGTGCTTTGGATGCTGGCGATTGCCTGGATTTTTGCCACCCCCCAGTTCACCCTTTGGATCAACGCCCTCCTGGGCATGCAGTGGCAGGCTCAGTATGTGTTTCTGGTGGTGGGTACCTTGGCGGGTGCCAGCCTGGGTTCCTGCCAGTCGGCCTCGCGTACCC
>JBJHDG010000248.1:0-4042 GCA_050486425.1 Pseudomonadales bacterium
GGCATGTAGACTCCATCCATCAGGCCGTGGTTTTTCTGGGCAACAACGCCATCAAGCGTTATGTGTCGCTGCTGGTGCTTGCGGCCGATCGCAGCAAGCCCACGGACATGATTTTTACTGCCATGTGGCGTGGCAAGATGTGCGAGCTGTTGGCGCAGCGCGCAGGTCGTTCTGGTGTGGAGGTCTATTTCACCGTGGGCCTGTTTTCCATGTTGGAGGCGCTGTTGCAGGTACCGGTGAGTGAGATCCTGGCGCCATTGCCTCTGGCGGAAGACACCAAAAAGGCCCTGCTGTCCGGTAAGGGCCCCTATGGCGAGCTGCTCGCGGTGGTGCTGGCCTATGAGAAGGGTGAATTCTGGCGCTGCCGGGTGCCGCAACTGGCACCCCAGCAGCTGATGGACGCCTATTTGGCGGCCATCCAGTGGGCCGATGAAGCCGTTGCCGATCTCAAGGGCATTGCGGCCGCATGAGTCAGCGGCCGACAAAGCTTAGAACGGCGTTCCCCGCACCAGACTGCCGCCATCCAGTGGAATGATGCAGCCGGTCATCCAGGCACCTGCCCGGGAACATAAACAGATGGTGAGCCCAGCCACATCTTCCGGGGTGCCGATGCGCCCCAGCGGGTTACTGGCTTCCAACAGCTTGCGCGCTTTGTCATCTTCGGTCAGAAACGCCATCATCTTGCTGGGAAAAGGCCCGGGTGCAATGCAGTTGACAGTGATCTTGTCCTGGGCGAATTGACTGGCCCAATTGCGGGTCATCTGGTGTATGGCAGCTTTGCTGGCGCCATAGGAGTAGGCCAAGCCACCCGTACCAAAGCCGGCCACGGAACCTATGTTGATGATACGGCCGGGATCTTCCGCAGAAGCTGCGGCCTTGATCAAGGGCAGCAGGGCGCGGGTCACATAGAACGGCCCTTTGACATTGATATCCAACACCTTGTCCCAGCCGCTGGCGGGAAACTCTTCAAACGGTGCGCCCCAGGTGGCGCCGGCATTGTTCACCAGAATATCCAGCTGTGATTCTTGCGACTTGATGGTTTCCGCCAGGGCGATGGCGCCGGCTTCGGTGGCCAGATCAGCGGGTATGGCGACACAGGTACCGAACGCTGACAGCTCCGCAGCGGCAGCGTTGAGTTCGGACTCCTTGCGTGAGGAGATATAGACCTTTACGCCATTTTCTACCAGGCCGCGCGCAATCATATAACCGATACCCCGGGAGCCGCCGGTGACAACAGCCGTTTTGCCTTGAACATTGAACAGATCTTTCATGCATGCCTCTCCGCTGAATAAAACTATGCTGCCAGGCGCAGGATGGTGCGCCACTGGCTGGTGGTGATAGGCATCACCGATAGTCTTGACTGACGCACCAGCAGACAATCGGCCAGCGTGGTCTCCGCTTTGATCTGTGCCAGCGTCACTGGCCGCGGCAAAGGCTTAACGGCCTGCACCTGCACGGCAACAAATCTGCCGGTGGCATCACTGGGATCGGGAAACGCAGTTTTGATCACAGTCACTATGCCCTGAATGCTTTTGTCTTTGCCGGTGTGATAGAACAGGGCTTGATCACCCAATTGCATTTGCCGCAAGTGCTTTGCCGCCTGGTGGTTACGTACCCCATCCCAGCATTCACCGTTGGTGCCGCGTGCCAGCTGATCCTGCCAGGAGAAAGTCTCGGGTTCGGTTTTCAATAGCCAATAGGGCATGGCATCAACCTCCGCTCAGCAGGCGGCTGAGCTGATCTGCACTGAGGAATCCCAACGTCATGGCGCATACCAGTAGGGCACCAGACAGTTTAGGGGGTGCCGGCACCGGGACCTTGAACCAGCGGCAGGCGGCGCCGATCAGCAGCGCCAGAATCAGGCTGATGATAACGGGATTCATGATGTGCGTCCGCGGCGGCCGAGCAGCAGGTCCATGGCGACATAACCAGTCGTCAGTGCTAGTACCAACAAGGCGCCTACCATGGCGGTGGGGGCTGGCACGGGTATGCCGGCGAGGCGGCAACTGACACCGATCGCAAATGCCAGTATCAGGCTGACGCACAGTTTATAGAGTTGGCCAGGTATGCGCATGAGTAAGATCAGAGCGCCTTGCGCTTCTCCAGTCGACGGATGAATTCGGTCAGTATCAGCTGATAGAGCTCATCCTTGAGAACGGCATCCTCGACGCCAGCATCAAGGTTGGGGTTATCATTGACTTCGATCACGCAGACGCCTTTGCCGGTTTGCTTAACATCCACCCCATACAGTCCGCGGCCAATAAGATTGGCCGCCTTCAGGGCGACGCGTACCACCTGCGGCGGTGCATCTTCAATCGGCAGCGTGGCAAAGCCGCCTTCGGAAATGCGGCCACCTTTTTTGTGGTTGACGATCTGCCAGTGCTTTTTCGACATGAAATACTGACAGGCGTAGATGGGCGTGCCATTTAAGATGCCAATGCGCCAGTCGAACTCCGTGTACATGAATTCCTGCGCCAAAATCAAGTCCGATTCTTTCAGCAGCCTGCCGCCAATATCCTTGAGTTCCTCGATGTTGTTCACCTTGAAAACGCCACGCGAGAAAGAGCCGTCTGGAATCTTCAACACGATCGGGAAAGGAATTTCTTTGGAGAGGTGTTTCAGGCCATCTTCTTGCACGATCACGGTTCTGGGGGTGGGTACCCGATTGGCCCGCAGCAGTTCGGCCAGATAGACCTTGTTGGTGCATTTCAAAATGGAATCCGGATCATCGATCACCACCATGCCCTCGCTTTCCGCCTTGCGGGCAAATCTGTAGGTGTAATGATCAATGCCGGTGGTCTCGCGGATGAATAGCGCGTCGTATTCCGCCAACCGGGAATAATCCTTTTTCTCGATCAACTCTACATCCAGGCCCAGCGTACGGCCGACGCGAATAAAATTGCTCAGCGCTTTTTTCCCGGACGGTGGCAGGCGCTCGTTGGGATTGTGCAGGATAGCCAGGTCGTAACGGGCATCGCGTCGCGTGCGTCGGGAACGCCAGCGCTTGGACAGGTGTCGCTCCAGGGCTTGCACAAAAGGTCCATGCTGCAACGGTGATAACGCATTCAGCCAGTAGGGTCGTATGCGGGTGATGCGCCATTTTTCCCCTTGCAGCTTGAACTCAACCCGCAGCAGTGGACAGGGAAACATCTCATAGATCTGGCGTGCCAGTTCATCCAGGTCGCTGTGCTCGCCACGCCCGAAGTAAATCAACTCTTCGAACACCCGCACCGTGCTGTGCCGCAGGCTGCGATGCACCAGCGCGTCCAGCTCGCTCACATCCAGGCTGTAAATGGATTTGCGGCTAAGCTCGGACAACGTGCGGATGGACGGTACCACCCGATGCCGTCTGGCCTCGGCCAGCAGGGAGACATAGTAGCCGACGCTGAGGTAGCCGTAGCTGCGGCAGAGGTTGGTGACCTTGCAGTTGCGTGCGCGCAGAAACTCGTCGCTGGCCAGGTAGTCCTTGGCGGTGACTACCCGGCTCTGTGGAAAATCCTCTTTCCAATCGCCAAGCTGTTCAACGACTACGATATGCTCTGCCATCGGCTTCAGCCCATGGTGTAGGCAACGAACTTGTTGCCATCCAGATCGCGGAAGTAGGCGCCATAGAAACCCGCCATTCGCTCGCCAGGCGCGCCTTCGTCGCTGCCGCCCAGTTCCAGCGCCTTGGCATGGAGTTTCTGCACCAGTGCCTGGGAGCCGGCATTCAGCGCCACCATGGTGCCATTGCCGGCACTGGCAGGGGCTTCGTCATAGGGGATGCAGACCGATAGCATGGCCTTTTCACGGCCAAAACCCCAGATGACCATGCGCTCCGAGTTCATCAGTTTGCGGGCGCCCAACTCGGCCAGCAGGGCGTCATAGAACGCCACGGCGGCGGGCAGGTTGTTGGTACCCAGGGTGATGTAGCCGATCATAGCGTGCTCCTCTTCAGGTTGAGATGGGTTATGCGGGCAATTCGAGTTGCTGGCAGTGTAACCCAGCCGGGAGGGGATGGCAGCGGGGTGCTGATCCCTGTTGTAGCGTGCCCCTGGTCACG
>JBJHDG010000249.1:0-4010 GCA_050486425.1 Pseudomonadales bacterium
ATATCCCTCCGCCTGGTCGACCTGCTCGCCGCGCAGGAATCTGTCGCGCTGATCGTCCAGATAGGCCTTGTCTGCTGCATCCAGCAGGTTGAGGCGTTTTTCGTTGATCAGGGTGGTCTGGTGTGCCAGCCATTCCTGCCAGGCCTTGCTGGAGACGTTTTCAAATATATCCATGCCCTTTTTGCCGGGAAAGGGCGGGAAGTCCAACCCATCCATTTGCTGGCCGTATTTCCGGCACTCAACCAATCTCCCCATCAGGCTTCTCCAAGTTCGTTCAGCAATTTTTTGACGGGCGCCGGCAGGCCCAAGTTCAATTCTGACCTGGTGTTATACCAAATGCTTTGATCTGAATCCAAAACCTGCTGGTGATTTTCCAGCCAGCGAATTTCTACCGGCTGATAGCGCAATCTGAAATGGGTGAACTGGTGTTCTCTTATAGCACCGATTTCCTTAATCGATACTTCACCATCCAGCTGGGCCAAGTGCTCCTCCAGTTGGTCGGGCTGGCACTCCGGTAGACTCCAGAGCCCGCCCCAAATGCCTGTTGGCGGACGGCGCTCCAGCAGAATCTCGCCGGCGCGGTTACGCAGCACCAACATGTTGATTTCCCTTACCGGCAAAGGCTTGCGTGCCTTGCGGGCCGGTATTTGATCGGTCAATCCCTCGGCAAGAGCCGTGCAACCATCGCTCACCGGGCAGCGTTCGCAGTCCGGTTTGCGCCGGCACAGAGTGGCGCCCAGATCCATAATGGCCTGGGTGTAATCGGCATGGCGCCGGTCAGGCGTGTGCTGGTCTGTCAGCCCCCATAGCTGCTTTTGTACTTTGCTGCTGCCCGGCCGGTCGCGAATTCCGTGATAGCGGGTCAGCACCCGCTTTACGTTGCCGTCCAGTATTACCCCGCGTTGATTGAAGGCCTGGGCCAGAATGGCGCCGGCGGTTGATCGGCCAATACCGGGCAGGGATTGCAACTGTTCAGAGTCTGCGGGGAACTCGCCGTCGAAGTCATCGCAGACTTGTTTGGCGGCCATATGCAGGTTGCGCGCCCTGCTGTAATAGCCAAGACCCGCCCAATGCTCCAGTACCCGATCTAGCTCGGCTTGGGCCAGTGCTCGTACATCGGGGAATGAGCGCACAAAGCGCTCAAAATAGGGGATCACCGTAGCCACCTGGGTCTGCTGCAGCATGATCTCGGAAACCCAGACCCGGTAGGGAGTGCGGTTCTGCTGCCAGGGAAGGTCCTTGCGACCTTCCCGCTGATACCAGTGCAGCAGTTGACGCGCAAAGGGCGTCACAATTATTGGCCCGGTATACGGCGTATCAGCCCCTCGATCAGATTACGCGGTGTGGGCTGCTGTGCCTCCTCGCCTGCAGGCTGATCGCCCAGCAGACGATCCGTCAGCTGGCGGGTCACCTCGCCGGTAATCAGCGAGCTGATGAATTCCTGGGGTACGCCACAGCTGAGGGATTCGCGGTCGGAGGCATTGCCGGTGCAACGCATGGGAATCTGCCGGTTGCGCAGTAACTGAGGAACGTTACAGCCGTCCACACCTGTGCGGTCGCCGTCGACACGGGCACTCAGATCCAGCCGGTAATCCAGATCCTGAAGGTTAAAGCTGATGTCTCCACCCACGCTGATTGCACCGATACCGGAACGCAGCGACTGCACTCGGGCCAGCCCGTTCTGAATGCGTATGGTGGCATCCACGTTTTGAAAGACGGTACTGGTACCCGTCTCGGTGTAGCTACTCTGCAGCGAGCGGCGCTGGACACGATCGGAAATGTCACACACCAGCAGTTCGATATTCTGGCCGTGGAAGGTCAGGCTGTTGGCCTGCAGCCGGCCATCTGCCTCCAGTGTGGCAATCAGCTGGTCGGTCTGGACGCCGCTGGCCAGTCCGGCCAGGTTCAGGCTGACGGCGCCGGAGATGGGTGGCGCGGTCTCCATTTGACTGGCCAGAAATTCGCCGATACGAACATTGCTGACCGCCAGGTCGAACTGGTGCGGAAGTTCGCCGGTCAGCTGCAGGGTGCCACTGCTGTTGAAGCTGCCACCGAAAAGCTCCGCACTGAGTTGCTGTAGACGTAGCTGCCGGGTAGTGGAGTTGGCCAACAGCCGTATCCTCGTCAGGGGTATGCCGGCCACCTGCAGGCTGCGGACCTCCAGGTCAATATCGGTATTGTTGAAAGGCAGCACAGGTATCAGTGCCGACTCCTGGTCGGATTCCTCCTCTCCGGCGGGCGGCAGATAGGCATCCAGGTTAAGCTGATCCAGCTGACCATTCAGCCGCAGGCTGGTGACGGCTCCCCAGCCCAGTTGCGTACTACCCTGAAAGTTGGACTGGTCCAGTTGCAGGCGCAGATTGGTCAGCGCAACACCGGACTCGGAGCCCTGCATATCCGCGCTTACATCAAGACGATTGAGAACACCCGGCTCTGCTTCCAGCTCCATCCCCAGATTGGCTGCCAGTCTGCGCAGATTACTGCTGGTGAGGCTGATGTTGCCCCGATAAGACAGAGGTTCCAGTTGCCCGGTAATTCCTGCCTGCAGGCGTAGTTGATCGGCGAAGGTGCCATTCAACCCGCTCAGTTCAAAGCGTCCTTCGTCGGGCGAAAAGCCGAGATTGCCGGCAAGACGGAAGCCAATGGGTGCCGCTCCCTGATGCAGGCTACCCTCGACCTCTTTGATCTGCACGGAAATCAGCGGCTGGCCCAGATTCAGGGCGAGATCGAAGCTGATGGGCGCGAGCAGGGTCTCACCTCCCATAGCCACCACTCCCAGTCTGCCGCTGACGGGAACGGCTTCGCCGGTCAGGTTGAGGTTTTCCGCCAGCACCTGAATACCTTGCAGCCACAGAACACTATCCCCGGTGGGGGAATTGATCTGCAGCGAGCTGCGCTGGATTTCCATGCGTTCGGCCACGATAAGCGGCAGCGGGGCCTGTGAGCCGGCGGGCTCTGCGGTGTCTGGCGCTGGCTCGGTTTGCGTGGCGATTTCAGTGGATTCCTGATCTTTCTGGTTCATCACCAGATCGGCGCCCACCACTTTTAGCCCGCGCAAACGGAATTCCCGGCGCAGCAACGGCCAGAGTTCAACCAGCAATTCCGTCCGCTCGACCCGGGCGGCGTAGGCCGCCTCCGGACGGTCTATGCCCAGGCTGAGCTGACCCACTTCAAGCGAAAGGTTGGGGTAGAGACGCCAGCCCAGATCGCCCTCAATACGCAGGTCCACACCCTGGCGCGCTGCCAGCTCGGTAATCTGGTCGCGATACTGGGATGGGTCCAGGGTCAGGATAAAGACCACCAGACCAACGATGACAACCAGTATCAGGGTGAAGAAAATCGACAGGTATTTGATCAGTGATTTCATGGCCAGCACTTCATTTGACGGACAGCAAAGATGTTGAAGACTATAATGGCTTTTTCTTTGGGGAGCCATTCATGAGCGAGCGACGCGCCAGCGTGCAACGTGACACCCTCGAAACCCGGATCAGCGTGGAGTTGAATCTGGACGGCAGCGGCCGCGGTGAATTCGACACCGGGCTGCCCTTTCTCGAACACATGATGGACCAGATCGCCCGGCACGGCATGGTGGATCTGCGCGTGGTGGCCAAGGGCGACCTCGAGATCGACGACCATCACACAGTGGAGGATATCGGCATCACCCTTGGGCAGGCGCTGGCCAAGGCCATTGGCGACAAGAAGGGCATTACCCGCTACGGCCACGCCTATGTGCCGCTGGACGAGGCGCTGTCGCGGGTAGTGATCGACTTCTCCGGTCGTCCCGGCCTGGAAATGCACGTGGATTTCACCCGCCCGCGCGTGGGTGATTTTGACGTGGATTTGTTCCAGGAATTCTTCCAGGGCTTTGTCAATCACGCCCAGGTCACCCTGCACATCGATAATCTGCGCGGCAGCAATTCGCACCACCAGATCGAGACGGTGTTCAAGGCTTTCGGCCGCGCGCTGCGC
Organism: Pseudomonadales bacterium; assembly: GCA_050486425.1. GTDB lineage: Bacteria > Pseudomonadota > Gammaproteobacteria > Pseudomonadales > Azotimanducaceae > SKXG01. The sequence continues at coordinate 3,970 of JBJHDG010000249.1, forward strand.
ATGGCGGCTTCACCCGATCCCCGCATGGGAGGCATCACCCC
>JBJHDG010000250.1:0-3992 GCA_050486425.1 Pseudomonadales bacterium
CTGCAAACCCAGCATGGCTTGTCCCTGACCCAGCAACTGCTGAATGACCTCGTGGCCTGTCTGGCCGAAGCCGCACCCAAGGCAGTGGTGCGGCGTCTGGGCGAGCAAGTTTTTGCCATCGGTGTCACCGCAGCCAGCAGCACGGGTGCGGAGATGGTGGCGGAGGACCTACGCAAAGCGGTCGAAAACCATATTTTCGAAGTTGGTGGCAAGAGCGTGCGTTGCACCCTGACTTTGGGTGCCATCAATGTCAGCGCCCCCGACCATGCCATGCAGGCGGTGGAATTGGCCTTTCATTCCATGCTGGAAGGCCGCAAGGACGGCACCCAAAACCAGGTGCATTGGTACAGCGCTGCATCCCGACTCAAGAGCAACGGCGGCGCCGCAGAATCCGTGGCGGCAGTGAACGACGAGCAGCGGGTGATTCTGGATCAGATCAACGAGGCTATCGACAAACAACGTTTCCTGCTGCTGTTCCAGCCCATCATCAGTCTGCGTGGCGACAGTGACGAGCATTACGAAGTCTTTGTGCGCATGCTGGACAACAAAGGCAACCAGATTCCCCCGGATTCATTCCTGCAAATTGCCATTGATCATAATGTGGGCGGCAAGATCGACCGCTGGGTCACCTTGCAGTCCATCAAGGTGCTCTCCAATCATCGCTCCAAAGGTCATGGCACCCGACTCACCATCAACCTGTCCTCGAACTCCATCCAGGATCCGGAGTTCGTGCAATGGCTGGGGGTTGCCATCAAGGCTGCACGCCTGCCCAGCGATGCGGTTATTTTCCAGATTGCCGGCAAGGATGCGGGTACCTATCTGCGCCAGGCCAAAGCCTTTATCAGCGGTCTCACCAGCCTGCACTGCCGTTCATCCATGCGCCAATTCGGTACCGGCAAAGTGGACTTTGAAACGCTGAAAATGGTGCCCGTGGACTATGTCAAACTGGATGGTTCACTGGTGGTGGATATTGACGAGGACAGCAACAAGCGCAAGGCCCTAACCGATAAGATCAAGCAACTGCAGGGCATGGGCAAGCTCACCATCGTGCCCATGGTGGAAAGTGCCACCACGCTGTCTGCACTCTGGCAGGCCGGTGCCAACTATATTCAGGGGCACTATCTGCAGGAACCCACGGCGGAGATGAATTACGACTTCGCCAGCGATGACTAAGGCTGTTCCGCCTCATCCAGGTGTGCCAGATCCCGATCGCTAAAACCGATCAGATAGAGCACGGCGTCCAGACCAAAATTTGAGATGGCGTGATTGGCTGATGCCCGTACCAGTGGCTTGGCGTGGAAGGCCACGCCCAAACCGGCGGCACTCAGCATGGGCAGATCATTGGCGCCATCACCAATGGCAATGGCCTGGGCCAGCTCAATGCGCTCACGCTGACAGATTTCCCGCAGCAGCGCCGCCTTGCGCTCGGCATCCACGATCTCGCCTTTTACCTCACCGCTGGCGCAACCATTCACAATGTCCAGCTCATTGGCAAAGACATAATCGATACCCAGCGTCTGCTGCAAACGCGCACCCACCTGGGTAAAGCCCCCGGAAATGATGGCCGTGCGATAACCAAAATGCTTGAGTGTTGCCACCAGGCGATGGGCACCGTCGGTCAGCGCAACGCTGCTTGCCACCTGCGCCAGGGCATCCGCCGACAAGCCTTTCAGCAGGGCAACGCGCTGGCGGAAACTGGTTTGAAAATCGATCTCACCACGCATGGCCCGCTCAGTGATGGCCGCCACGTCCGCACCCACACCATGCAGGCGTGCCAGCTCATCAATGACTTCCGCCTTGATCAGGGTGGAATCCATATCGAAGGCCACCAGGCGCCGATTGCGCCGATAGACATTGTCTTCCTGAATACTGAAATCGAAGTCCAGACTGCTGGCAGCTTCCAGCAACCGGGTTTTCAGTGCCAGGGGATCCGCCAACTCGCCGCGTAGGCGCAACTCGACACTGGCGCGGGTGGCACTGGCGGAGGCAGTCAACGGCACCCGACCGGAGAGGCGCCGTACGCCATCCACGGTCAGGCCATGCTGGGCCACCAGCGCCGCCACCGCCGCAAATTGCGCCGCACTGATGCCATTGGCGAGCAGGGTGATGATGAATCTGGGCTGCCCCTGCTGACCCACCCAACGCGCGTATTCCGCCGCACTGATGGGCGTGCAGCGCAGCGCTGCACCCTGTTCCGCTGCCTGCGCCGCCAGCTGCTCCAACACTTGAGTGATAGTGGAACGCCCCGTACCGGCACCCGCCGGCACCTGCAGCAAGAGTCCCAGGCTGAGCTCGTCGTGAATCACCGCCTCGCCGATATCCAGAATGCGCACCCCATGGCTGGCAAGCATCTGGCTGAGACTGGCGAGCAGCTGCGGCCGGTTACGACCGGACATGTTCACCAATAGAATATCCTGCGGCACTGAGGCTGGTTCCTTACTCGACTGGGCTCAACTGGACTCGACTGACTTTCGGGTTTCACTGTACTGTTAGCGCCGACTTCACCTAAGGCGTTGCACACGATTGTTCACCCGGCTGCAAGCACTCTGGCACCGACTGCATCTGTACTGGCTGCGGCTGCCGGCTGCCTATCTTATTACGATCCTGGCCCTGATTGCTTCGCTGATGACGTCGGTGCTGATCGCAGTGCATTGGCAGGCCAGCCTCAGCACCTTCGACCAGGGCCGCCTGGATCGTTTTGGCCAGGCCATGAGCGCACAGTTGGCGGCCCTGGCGGTGGAACCGCTGATTGCCGGGGATCGGGTCCGGCTGGGCGTGCTGGCCCAGCGCATGAGCGAATTTCCGGAAATCGAATCCGTGCGCATCTATACCATCGACAACCGGGTGGTGGCAGAAGCCGGCGCACGGCCCCGTAGCGACAGTCTCAACTATCAGCACGCCATTGGTTTCGAGGAAACCCTGGCCGGCTATGTCGGCATTACCGTGGACCCCGCGGTGTTTCGCACCGCCAGCGCCCTGAGCCGACTTTGGTTGCCAGCGCTGCTGATGCTGGCCCTGAGCGCAGCCCTGGGCTACGGCCTGGGCCGGCATCTGGAGCTGCGGGGCACCCGGCCCAACGCAGATAACCCGTCTGAGCAGCCAGCACCCGCAGCTGAGCCTGTACAGCGTGCCCAGTACCTGGTGCTGATCAATCTGTTCAACCAGCTGGCATTGCCCTCGGCCCAACGCAGCCATGTGCTGGGTCGTTGCCGCAGTCGGGTGGAACTGGTGGCCAGGCTGTATCGCGGACAATGTGTGGAAGTGCCGGGTACGGGTTTGCTGTTACTGCTCAGTCAGCAGGATGAAACCGATTTCTGTTTCCGCGCCCTGTGCGCGGCGCTGCTCTGCGCGGATCTGTTGGAAGAGCTCAATGATGGTGAATTTGCCGGCCTGACGCCGCGGCTTGCGTTCCGCTTTGGCCTGCATCTGGTGACCGCCCCAGGAGATATCAGCGGCGCCCAGACGCCACCCTGGATTGAGACACCGGCGGCGCTGATCGACAGCGATCTGTGCGCGGATGCGGTGCTGCTCAGCGCCCTGGCAGGTAACGGCGCCATTGCGCTGAGCGCCGACGCCTTTGCCAGCCTGGAACGCCCGGATCGCTGTCTGTGGCAGCATCAGCGTGCCCCGGTGTTGGCCACCCTCAACACCGCCATTCCCGGTATCTGCACCCTGGTGAGTGATCTCACCGATGCCTACCGGGTGCTACTGGACAACGAAGTGGAATTGTTGCTGGCTCAAAGCGGTTCCACTGCCAGGCCATCGACTTTCTGAAAGCCGCGCGGCAGGCGCCGGCCACGCCGGGCGCGTTCGCCCAGATAGTGTTCCAGATCCTTGAATTTCAGCTTCAACTGACGCTGCCCGGCGGCCACCACCAACTGCTGGCCGGCGCTGAGCACCGCCACGGCCAGGAGCTGCTCGCCGTCCTTGCGTGCAGCGGCCGGGATATTCAGCAGCTTGTTGCCCTTGCCCTTGGCCAGGGCCGGCAATTG